>CAXUFU010000144.1:0-5373 GCA_964250275.1 uncultured Chthoniobacterales bacterium
CAGCATTTCAACGGCATGATCCCGGCAGGCATCCCGGAATCCGCCAGGGCTCGCGTAGCGCACAAGACGGGAGAGATCTCGACCATTTGCCACGACGCCGGAATGGTCCTCCTGCCGGGACGGGCGCCCTACATCCTGGTGGTGCTGACGGAGTACGCCCAGGCAGGCAACGCGTCCGGCCGGTACAAGACCGTCGCGGGCATTTCCGCGGCGGTTTACGAGCATTTGCAGGATGCGGGCCGGTTAACCGCCGCGCGCCACGCCGCCGCGTGAGCGCAACGGGAGAAGACCGCCAGTCAGGCCGGCTGCGAACGTAGCTCTATGGCTGAGAAACCTGCAAAGAAACTATCCCCTGGCGATCGCGTCGAGTGGAACACCTCCCAGGGCAAGACGGTCGGGCACGTCAAGAAGAAGCTGACCGCCCCGATGAAGATCAAGACCCATCAAGTGGCGGCTTCGAAAGAAAACCCGGAGTACCTGGTCGAAACCGAAAAGTCCAAGAAGCTCGCCGCGCACAAGCCGTCCGAGCTAAAGAAGAAGCCAAGCGCCTAGTTTCGGTGTAGGAAGCGGCCGCATGAACACGCCGCCTGACCTGCCGGTTGTCGACGGCCTGCGGCTCGCCCCCGAAGTACGGGCGCTACTGCGTCCGGACGAACCGGTGCAGGATCGCTTCGGGCGCACGCACCGGTTGCCGCGGTTTTTCTACGAGGTGCGGAGTTGGTCGCAGGCCAAGGAACTGGCGCTCACGCCGCATCTGCGCTTGAGCGAGCTGTTGACCGTCGACTGCCACGAAGCGCCGCGGCTGCTGGAAGATTTCCCGCATTATGTGCCCTGCGCCATCTGTTTGCTCGCCCGGCTGGTGGAGGATTTCCGCCAACGCGCCGGCGCGTCGGTCTACGTGGCGGCCAACGGCGGCTACCGTTCGCCCGCGCACCAGCTCTCGAATCCTCCGAACACCCACAACTGGGGCACCGCCGCCGACATCTTCCGCGTGGGCGACACCTGGCTGAACACGCCGGCGTCCATCGAAAAGTACGGGGCGCTCGCCCGGGAGCTGGGCATGGAGATTCGCGCCCTGCCCTACGGCCATCAGCCCGGTGAAACCGACGACCACCTGCACCTTGATCTCGGCTACGCCCATGTCATCCCCGGCAGTTGCGACGAAACGGATGTGGCGTGATGCCGCCCTGTAGCGGCGGTCTATGACCGTCGAAAGCCCGCGGCAGGAAACAAAGCGGCCATCCCTTGGTGGCAGCAGCGCCTCTGGCTGTACGGCGGGCGCTTCGCCTGCCGTCTCGGCGCTGTCCTCGGCAGGCCGTCGCGGCGCTGTCCCCGGCAGGCGAAGCGCCCGCCCTACAATGGATTTCGTTGAACTGACGCCGCTCTCGGGCTAGCAGTTTCTCCCCTCCGTGAAAACTCCCAAGCAGAGCCGCCTCTCTGCCGCAACCTACGCGTCCCAGGCGGTGGCGCCGAGGCAGGCGGTCGTCGGCCTGGAGGCCGAGTTTACCCTGGTCGTCGATGGTCTCGAACAGCGGCCGGAACGGGTCTTTGGCACCCCGGCAAACCTGTTGCGCCATCACGACGGCAAGCTGATTCCGCGCGCCGGGCGTTCCTGCCACCTGCCGACCGGCGGGGCCCTCTATTTCGACACGGGCGTCGTCGAAGTCGCGACGGCGCTGATCGAGCTCGAAGCCCCCGGCGGCTGCGAACGCGCCGTGCGCTCGCTCTGGGAACAAATCGCCTTCGTGCGCGAGCAGCTCAACGCGTGGGAAACTCACCGCGGCCAGCAGATCCGGCTGCGCGGTTTTAGCGCCCATTACAACTTCTCGTTGACGACAGGTGCCAGTGCCATGAGTCCCAAGGTGCGGCGCCTGGCGCGGCTGCTCTGTTACGTTCTGCCGATCCCCGTCCTGCTGCTCGCCGCCAATCGGCGCAGCACCGCTATCGGCGCGCGGCCCCGGCCGGGCCGGCTCGAGATCACCGCCGATTTTACGCCGGACCTCGCCCTCACGACCACGACGCTCGCGTTCCTGGCGGGAGTGGTCAGCGCCATGGCGCGTTGGCCGGCGGAAGACCTGACCACCGCCGGCTTGACCGAGCGTGGCGTGCCGATCCTGGCCGGTTTTCGGCCGAGCAAACACTCTTCGCGGAAGGGCTGGCGAGCGCACGCGGACGACTTCGCCAGGAATCCGTTTTGCGCGGACGCAGAAGAAGCACAGTGGCTGCTGACCGACGGGCGTCGTTTGCGGGGTGTTTTGGAGCAGCATCCGGCGTTTCGCGGATCGTGCGACGCGCACGCACCTGCGGGAGGTGCTGGCGGGCCAAGCGCGTTCGCTGCTCGATTTCGACGACGCGCCGCCGGCGTATGAAGACGTGGGTCGCGATATCGATTGGGGCCGGCGGCGGTCGCGTCCGCTGCCGCGCTCGGCCTATGAGCGGGTGATCCGCCGGATCGTCGCGCATGCGCCGTGGCGGATTGGAGGGGCGTACGAGTTCGTTTTTCGCAACGTGAAAACCGGCGCCCGTCGCACGTTCAATCTGGATGAGCTGGCGCGCCGGCTGGTCGTACCCCCAAGGTAGGTGTGGCTCTCCCGAGCCGGTCCCTATGGTTAGGCCGGGGTGCACGGAAATGGCGCGCTCCTCGCCCGTCGCGCGGTTGCCGGACAGTCAGGGACCGGATCGGATATCCATCCCTACCTTTTGGCGTCCGCTCAGCGGCCGACGGGCACGTCCGGGATCGGACTGGCGTGCGGGAAATAGACGTAGACGGTCTTCACCGTCGCCGGCAAAGGCGCAAACTCCGCTTCCAGCGAGCGGCGTTCGCCGGGCGCAAGCGCTGGAGAAATACTCGAACAGAGCGCCGTGGTTTCACTCGGGCGCAGGACCTGAAACGTGGCATGGCTCACCGGGTCGGCCAGAGAGACTCCGGTGATCCGTTGCGCGCCTTGCAGATCGCCTAGCTCGCCGTTGAACTGGCCATTCGCATCCAAGGGGCCGCTGCTGTCGTTCGTCAGCGCGAGCCTGAGTTTCATTTTGCCGTCCGGCTCACTTCTCAAGCCCAGGACTTCCACGGTGAACGGCACCACCGAGTTGCCATCCTGGATCGTCCCGATGCCCTTATGCGCAGCAGGCGGCGGGACGTTACCGAGCTGGTCAGTCACAAAGTCCGGCCGGATCTTCGTACTGCTCGGATCGGTGTTTACTTGTGGCGGCAACGGCCCGCCGGCAGCCGGTGCCGGGTACGCACCCGGGTCGCCGATCGATGCGTCGTTGGGCAGGACTTCGCCGGCAGCCGGCAAGCCGATGGGCACATTGTCGATGCGGCCGGCGTGTGGGATGAAGATGCTGACCGCAGACGAAGTCTCCGGGGGCGCAGCCAATTGCGTGAACACCTTGCGCTGTTCGCCCGGTTGCAGCGCTGGCTCCAGCCGCGAGCAAATGGTGACCCCGCGCGCGTTGCGCAGCACCATGTATTTGATCTCGCCATTGGGATCGACCGCGTAAATGCCCGAGATCTTGTTGGCTTCCGCCGCCGTCTCCGCGAGCGCGAACTCGTACCCGGCCTGCAACGGCGCCGTTCCACGGTTGGTGATGGCCAGACGCACCAGCAGCGTATTCCCGACGGTGCGGTGGGTGTCGAGCACTCCAACGGTGAACGGCTGATCCGTCAGGCCGCTGATTTTGTAATCCGGCACGCCGGTGGTCGGTGCCGCAGGGATTTGTGCCTCGGCCAGGGCAAGCCAGGTGCAGGCCGCCAGCAGGAACAGCGTGGAGCCGAGTCGGAAGGCGGTTGTTTTTCGCATGGCGTGCTCAGTTGGAATCGGCGGCTCGACGGTCCTTGCGCTTTCCCGAGCAACTCCCGCGCCCGCTTCAGTCTTCAACGCAGCCCCGTCATGACACCGATGACAATGGAGAGCAGCCCCAACCCCGCCAGGCCCAGGTACAATGGCAAAGTGAAACGCAGCCAAGCCTCATACCGCACGCCGGCAGCTCCCAGGATGGCCATGAGCGCGCCATTGGTCGGCGTGACCAATTCGCAAAGGCCGGCGCCATATTGGTAAGCGAGCACGACCACCTGACGCGAAAGCCCCAGCAGATCGGCGACCGGCACGAGAATCGGCAGCGTCAGCACGGCCTGGCCGGAGACGCTCGGCACCGGAAAATGCAGCAGCGTCTGCACGCCCATCATCCCGACGGCCGACAACATCACCGGCAAATGTCCCAGTGGCGCAAAGACCGCCGAGACGATTGTGTCCACCACCCGGCCATCCTCCAGGACGACAAAAATCGCCCGCGCAAACCCGATCAACAACGCCGCGAACGCCATGGCTTGAAAGCCCTCGACAAACGCCAGCGCCGTCCCGCTCGGGCCCAGACCTCCGATCAGCCCGGCGGCGATGCCCATGATGAAAAAGACCGCCGTCATCTGCTCGAAACTCCATTCCCAACGCAAGACCCCCAGGATGAAAACCGCGAATGCCACCGCCACGAGCAGGAGGATGACGCCGGAGCGCGCGCTCATCCCGCCCGGCGTGGGCTCCGCTTCCTCCGGGTGCACTGACGGCTGCGACGATCCCGCGGCCGCCGCGCGGTTGGCATGGCGCTGCGTGCCCCAAATCCACCAGAGCAGCGCCGGCACGAAAAACGCGACCCGGTATCCGGCGGCCGAAGACGCTGGCAGTTGCGCCAATTTCTCGGCGATGACCGCCTGGAACGGGTTGACCGGGCTGAAAGCCGAACCCACCGAAGCCGCCCCGATGCTCATGGCCGCGGCGGTCAGCGGATCGTACCCGAGCCGGCGGCAAAGCAGGAGCAACACGGGCACCATCGCGATGATCTCTTCTTGCAGATTTTCAAAAGCGCCGCCGAGCGAAAACACGGTGCAGATGACCGGGATGACGAGCCCACGCCGGTTTTGCAGATGCCGCGCGAGCCAGTCCACCGCGCCGCGCAACGCGCCCGTCTTGTCCACCACGGTAAACGCTCCGCCGACCAGAAAGACGAAGAACACGATATCCGCCGCGTTGATCAAACCCTTTGGGATATCGACCATCGCCCGGAAGAAGCCGACCGGCTGCGGCGTTACGCCGTGGTAGGTCCCCGCGACCACGACCGTGCGCCCGGTGACCGCGTCTTCCCGGTGCTCGTATTGCCCCGCGGGGACGACCCAAGTGAGCAACGCCGCCAGGGAAATGCCGGCGACCAGCAGCACCAGAGGATGAGGAAAAGCGAGGCGTCGCACAGGTTGAAAGATATGATTCGCCATCCCGGATTCAGTTCATTTGTAGCGGCGGTCTATTTCACCTGTAGCGGCAGTCTATTTCACCCTGTAGCGGGGGGGGGGGGGGGGCGGGGGGGGCGGCCCGGGGGGGG
>CAXUFU010000144.1:5383-6738 GCA_964250275.1 uncultured Chthoniobacterales bacterium
TTCTTGCCACGGGCGTCCTTCCCGGCGGGGACATGGCGTGCCGGGTCATAGACCGCCGCTACAGCCGGAGATCACAGTGGCAACATAATTCTTCTATCTGCCTAATTCCCAAGCCTTACGGCGCCAGCCGCAGGTGCTTGGCCAGCAGGGCTCTGACCTCATCGTGCGGGAGCGCCGGCACGTGGTGGCCATCTTGGCCCGTCATCGGATCGGCCGCGACTAACGCATTGATGATCGCCTCCTCGGTCGCCCCGACCGTGGCTTCAAAGATCGTACTGATGCGCTCGTTCGAGAGCATCTTCACCGTCGCCACGGGCTCCGCGGCAAACGCCTCTGGGTTCGCCGTGGAAAAGGCCAAAAACAGGTCACCAGACCCGTTCCCGGAGATGCTGCCGGTCCGGGCCAAACCCAGGCTGGCGCGCCGGGCGACGCGCGTGAGCTGATTCGGCAACAGCGGCGCGTCGGTGGCAATGATGATGATGATCGAGCCCGTGTCCTGGCTCCATATCGCCGGCTCCCGCAACTCGCGTCCGACCGGGATGCCGGCGATGGTCAACTGCGCGCGCAAGCCGCAGTTTGCCTGCACCAGCACGCCCACCGTGTACCCGCCTTCCTTGTCTGAAAGCCGGCGCGAGGCCGTGCCCGTGCCGCCCTTGAACTCGTAGCAGATCATGCCCGTGCCGCCGCCGACATTGCCCTCCGCCACCGGACCACCGGCGGCCGTATCGAGGGCGTGAAAGGCATCTTCGTCATGCACGTGGAATCCGTTTACGTCATTGAGATAGCCATCGTAAGTCTCGGCCACCACCGGGAGGCTCCACCAGTAGCCGCTGGGGTCCGCCGCGCCGTGCGCCACCCGCCACTTGATCACCGCGTCGCGCACCGTGCCGACGCTGTGCGTGTTGGTGAGCATGACCGGCCCCTCCAGGAAACCGCCTTCCTCCACCCAGGACAGGCCCGTCATCTCGCCATTGCCGTTGAGCGCGAAGCCGCCGGCGAACGCGGGATGATCGAGCGTGTCATGCCCGCGCGGCAAGATGGCTGTCACTCCCGTCCGGACCGGACCGGCGCCCGGATGCAACGCGCCTTCCCCGGAAATCAGCGTGGTGAAACCGACCTGCACGCCGGCGACGTCCGTGATGGCGTCCAGCGGCCCGGGAGCACCGTCAAAAGGGATGCCGAGCGCCCGCGCGCGCGGCTTGGCTGCGGCCGTTGTCACCGCCGCCTTGTCCGGCGCTTTGTCGTCGGCGCGAGCCAGAGCGGCGGCCAGCAAACAAGCCGCCAGCAGAGCCCCGGTCCGGCGCAGAACTTCAGCCTTCATTGCCCCTCTCATCGGCCAAGGCGGATGCGGTGCT
>CAXUFU010000145.1:0-6702 GCA_964250275.1 uncultured Chthoniobacterales bacterium
GCACGATGACCAGACAGTCAGGGACCGGGTCGGAGACCCATCCCTACCTTTTTTTGGAGGCCTGGCTGCCTATTCGGAAGCGAACTCCGCCCGCGGTTCGCGCAAAAACAACTCGCGCAACGCATCGGCGGGGGAGACATCGTGATGCAAGATCGCGTTTACTTGATCGAGGACCGGCGTCTCGATGCCGCGCTCTCGCGCCTCGCGGAAGGCGCTCTGCACCGTCGGCACACCTTCGGCGACCATGCGCATGGACGCCACGATGGCCTCCAGCCGCTCGCCCCGGCCGAGCCGCTCGCCCACCTGCCGGTTGCGGCTGTGGCGGCTAAAACACGTCACCATCAAATCGCCCACCCCGCTCAAGCCCTGGAACGTCTCGCGCCGGCCGCCCAGGCAGGTGCCCAGCCGCACGAGTTCCGCCAGGCACCGGGTGACCAGGGCGGCTTTCGCGTTGTCACCCAAGCCCAGACCATCGCTGATGCCGGCGGCAATGGCGTAGATGTTCTTGAGCGCTCCTCCGAGCTCGATGCCCGCCACGTCGTCGCTCGTGTAAACGCGCAGCGCCGCGGCGTTAAAGAGCGCTTGCAGCCGCACCGCAACGCTCGCGTCAGCCGCGCCGAGGACCACCGCCGTCGGGCTGTCCCGGGCGACTTCCTCCGCGTGGCTCGGCCCGGAAAGCACCGCCACCCCGCGCCCCGGCCAATAGCCCGCCAGGACTTCGCTCATGCGACGTCCCGTGCCGATTTCCAGCCCCTTGGTACAGGAGAGGAAAATCGTCTCCGGCGGGAGACCAACGGCTTGCAACCGGGCGGCGACACCGCGCAGCGCTCTGGAAGGCGTCACGAACAGCACGAGGTCCGCGCCGGTGACCGCGCCCAGGTCAGCCACGGGCACGATCGCCGGCGGGAGCGGGACGCCCGGCAGATACGCGTCGTTGCGCCCGCTCTCCCGCATCCGGGCGATGGGCGCGGGATCGTGGCCCCAGAGGAGCACGGGCCAGCCGCGGCCGGCCAGCCAGACCGCCAGCGCCGTGCCCCAACTCCCCGCGCCCAGGATTGCGATCTTCCGAAAGGGCGGCGAGGGCATCGCGAGTCAGGATTTCTGCGCGGAAGATTTCGGGGCGAAACGGGGTTCGGTGCCGGCCAGCAGACGCCCGATATTCGAGCGATGCCGCCAGAACGCGAGCGCGGTCGCCGCCAGCGAGAAGCAGAACAGGATGGCATTCGCGTGGCCGCCGCGCCAAAGCAGCGCCACCGTCAACGGCAGGGTCGCGGCCGCCAGCAAGGAAGCCAGTGAGACGTACCGCAAGGCGAACAACACGACGCCCCACACCACCGCGGAGAGCGCCACCGCGGCCGGCATCAGGCCGAGCAACACGCCCGTCGTAGTCGCAATGCCTTTGCCGCCCCGGAAACCCAGCCAGACCGGGAAATTATGGCCCACGATGCACGCCACGCCCGCCAGCGCTCCTGCCACCGGCGCGTGCGTCTGCGCCAGGGCGCCGGGAGCCAAAGCCGCCGCACCCGCTGGAGCATAGGTTTGGACGAGCAGGTAAGCCGCGCGCACGGCGAGCAAGCCTTTCAGGGCATCGCAGACAAAGACGAACAGGCCGGGCTTTTTGCCCAGCACGCGTGTCACGTTGGTCGCGCCGATGTTCCCGCTGCCGTGTTCCCGGATGTCGATCCCGGACCGGCGGCCCACGAGGTACCCGGTCGGGATGGAACCCAACACATAGCCGACGAGCAGAAACAGGAAGTCTTCCGGGAAACGCATGGCCGATGGCCGCACCTTGCCACGCTTTCAGCCGGCGAGGAAAGCGACGATTTTACGCCGTCTGCGCCCGCCGGCGTGACGGCTTCGCCTGGAGAACGGCCTCGATCTCGCCCAGCGGCGCGCAATTAACGACATCGGCGCGTGTCAGCCAACCCTTGCGCGCTTGAGTGACGCCGAACCAGAGGTGCTGCAGGTTTTCGACCGAATGCGCGTCCGGATCGATGGCGCAGCGAACGCCCTTTTCCTTCGCCCGGCGCCACCAGCGCCAGTCCATATCGAGCCGGCGCGGGTTGCCGTTGAGTTCGATGATCGTACCGGTGGCCGCGGCGGCGTCCAGGATGGCGGGGATATCGACCGCGTACCCCTCGCGGATGAGCAGCATCCGGCCGGTCAGATGCCCGAGGATGGTCACGTACGGGTTCTCCATCGCCTTGATCAGGCGCCGGGTCATTTCCGCCTCCGGCTGGTTGAACGAGTTGTGCACGCTGACCACGACGTAATCGAGCGTGGCCAGGACCTCATCGGCAAAGTCCAGCGTGCCGTCTTTGAGCACATCGCACTCGACGCCGGCAAAGAGGCGAAACCGGGTGCCCTCCCGTTTGTATCTGGCGTTCAACTCCCGGATTTGTGCGCCTTGGGCGGCCAGTCTCTGCTCGTCCTGGCCGTTGGCTTGGACGGAGCTTTTGCTGTGGTCGGCAATGCCGAGGTATTCGAGCCCGAGCTCCTGGGCCGCGGCGGCCATTTCCTCGAGCGTATTGCGCCCGTCGCTGGCGTGGGTGTGGCAATGGAACGTCCCGCGCAAATTTTCGGGATTGATGAGTTCCGGCAGGGTTCCCTGCTCGGCGGCTTCGATCTCGCCGGAGGCTTCGCGCAGTTCGGGCGGGATGAAATCGAGCCCGAGTGCGCGATAAAACTGCGGCTCATCGCGGATGGTCGGCAACGGCTCGCCGGGCTGCCCGTCGGCGAGGGGAGCGGCGCTGAAGCGGTATTCGTTGATCGACCACCCGCGTGCGAGCGCCCGCTGGCGCAACTCGGTATTGTGCTCCTTGCTGCCGGTAAAATGGTGCAGCGCATAGGGATACTCGGTGTCGGTCACCAGCCGCAGGTCGCATTGAATGCCGGATTGGAGCCGCACGGAAACCTTGGTGGAGCCGCGCGCGATGACCTCAGCCACTTCCGCGCGCGTGACGAAAAACTCCGTCACGGCCGCCGGATCACGGGTGGAGACGACAAAATCCAGGTCGCGGACGACCTCCTTGCGCCGGCGGAAGCTGCCCGCCTCACTCGCGCGCAACACCGCGGGATGGCCGCGCAGTTCTTCCGCCAAGCGCAAGGCCGGCGCGGCGACCTCGCCCAGCCGGTAAAAAGAGGCGCTCCGCATCCGCTGGGCGACGGCGGCGAGGAGGTTGCGCGCGGTTTTCTCGCCGAAGCCGGGCAGCTTGGCCACGCGCTCGTCGCGGCAAGCGGCGTCGAGTTGGGCGATGGAAGCGACGCCGAGCTGTTCATAGAGCGCCTTGATTTTCTTGGCGCCGAGGCCGCTGATTTCAAAGAGCTCGAAGATAGTGGCGGGAAAGCCGGCTTTGAGGTCCTCGAAGTATTGCAGCTTCCCGGTGGTGACGAGCTCGGTGATTTTTTTAGCCAGCGCTTCGCCGATGCCCTCGATTTGGCCGAGTTCGCCGTTGCGCACCGCGGCTTCAAGATCGCCTGAGTACATCTCCACGGCACGCGCCCCGGCAACGTAGGCGCGGATTTTGAAGGGATTCTCGCCCTTGAGATCGAGCAATTGCGCGATGCCGGTGAGGGTATCGGCGATGGTTTGCTTGGACATGGGATAAGGTTTACACCAAAAACGCCGGTCCGGCGGTAAATGTCCGGCGACGCCCCGCGGCAGACTTGCATCGGCCGGTAAGCCTTTCGTCGTCAGTGATGAAGACTACGCTGAGATCCCCGCCAGCATTTCGTGGCACAATTTAAAGCGGCGTGACGCTGGAAGGGAGACTTGATCCTGAATCACAAACGCAGCGGTTTGCCGAGGCCATGACCATGATGTTAGGGCGTAGAATCTGGATGCTTCAGGCGTTCAGCCAGGTCCGGCGGTGCCTGAAAGCTAAACGCCTTCCCAGATTTGGATTTTTCCAGCAACCCCATTTGTTGAAGCTCGAGTAAGTCCGCGCGTGCGGTTTGATAAACGACCGCATGGCTGCCGCGATGACCTTCGACGATATATCGCATGCCTGAATGTCGAAGTGCATGTCCAATCAATGCTTGTTGGCGGTGATTGAAGGCGTGCTTGTTACGTAACAGTTCCTCAGTCGGTAGTTGTTGAAAACCATGCGTTCACCTCGCGTACGCGGTTTTCGCCCGGTGCGGATCATCTTTTTGGCATCAGCACGCGTGGTCGCTGCGCCTTCGAGTTGGCTGCTGGTCAGGGCCTCCTGAAACAGCGAACTCATGACATAGCGGTTGCGCTCTTGCGGATCTGCGATCGGAAGCGGCATCCCGATCTAGCCGCCCGCGCCCAGATCAATCTTGTGGAGTCGCTCGGACACGATATCTGGCGTGCCATACGGAGCGGCTGCTGCCTCCCGTCGCGTAGGGGAAAATCCTTTCAAGCAGACGATCGCAATAACTTGGTCGCGCCTCACCACTCCTCGTGAGTAAATCCTGCCGGTGGGGTGATGTGCCGCAGGGTATCCCAGAGCCGATACTTGCGATTTGCTTCAGAAGCCGCCGCCACCGATAGAATCGCTCCCATGCGCGATGGATCGAGGTTCATCACCGCCTCGACAGATTTCAAAGGCGGGGGATGCGGTCTTTTCATATTACTAATGATCTACTAACTGGTCCTAAAATTAGCAACTCGGCGCACAGGAGCAAGCAAAGTACTAATGTTAGTACAAATTAGTAGGAATTTAGTAGATCACTCGCCATGAACCTCACGACCCTCGATCTTCCCGGCATTAAAAAACTCCGCTCCGGCAAGGTGCGTGAAGTCTTCGACCTCGGCGGCGACGGCTACCTGTTCGTCGCCACCGATCGCCTGTCCGCTTTCGACTGCGTGCTGCCGGACCCGATTCCCGGCAAAGGCGAGGTGCTCACCAAGCTCTCGGCTTTTTGGTTCCGCTACCTGCGGGCCCACGACAACGTGGCTGACCATATGGTCACGGCGAATTTTGCCGAGTTCCCGGAAACGTTGCGGCCGTTCGAAGAACAGCTCGCAGGCCGTTCCATGATCGTGCAACGAGCGACTCCGCTGCCGGTGGAATGCGTCGTGCGCGGCTATTTGGCCGGTTCCGGCTGGAAAGAATACTGCGCCACGGGCACGGTGTGCGGCCAACCGTTGCCGCCGGACCTGCGGCTGGCGGACGTCTTGCCCGAGCCCATCTTCACCCCGGCCACCAAGGCGGAAAACGGCCACGACCAAAACATCGATTGGGACGAGTTTTGCCAGGTGCTCGGCGACGCGGCGATCGCCACGGCGCTGCGGGCGACCAGCATCCTGCTCTACGCCCTGGGCGCGGCGTACGCGGCCGAGCGCGGGATCATCATCGCGGACACCAAGTTCGAGTTCGGGGTCGATGACATCGACGGTGAAATCATGCTCATCGACGAATGCCTGACGCCGGATTCATCGCGCTTTTGGGCTGCCGACGGGTACCGGCCGGGGATCAGCCCGCCGAGCTTCGATAAGCAGTACGTGCGCGATTATCTGGAGACCCTCGCTTGGAACAAGCAACCGCCGGCCCCCAGCCTGCCGCCGGACGTGATCGGGCGCACGAGCGAGAAGTACCGCCAGGCGCTGGCCACGCTCACGGCGGGGTAGGCGCTTGTTCGGCCGGTTGGCCCTCACCGACCCGCGCCTTGAGCAACGCGCGCCGGGCGATGTAAGTCACGACGAGGGTCACCGCGATGGTGGCGAGCACTTCAACGCACAAGACGGCGTAATCGAAAAAGCTGTAGGGATGATGATGATGCTCGCTAAGACTTATTTTCCCGGCCGCGCCCAGATAAACTTCCAGGCAGATCACCGGGATGGTGCCCACCCACGTGCCCAAGATATAAGGCCCGAGTTTTACGTCCGTCAGCCCGTACAGATAGTTGCTCAGGTTAAAGGGGATCATGGGGCTCAGGCGCAGCAGGGCAATCAACTGCCCGCCGTGTCCCCGCACCGCCTGATCGATGGCCTGGAAGGTGGCGTTGCCGGCGGCCATCCGGGCCAGTTTTTCCCGCGCGAGATACCGCGCGATGATAAACGCCAGGGTCGCGCCGATGGTGCCGCCCAAAGACACGATGGGGATGCCCCAGAGCCCGAAGAGCAGCCCGGCGGCCACCGACATAACGATCCCCGGCACGCAGAGCACCGTGCCAACCATGTACATGAGCGCGAAAACTGCCGGACCGGCCCAGCCCAGGCGAATGACCAGGTGATGGATGTGCCTGAACCAGAACGCAAACGGGGCGTACCAGGCACCGACGCCCACGGCGAGCAACGCCAGCACAAACGCGCCGGTGTGCCAGTTCAACCACTGCCGCCAGGTTTTGTCTTGGTTCGAGGCCATGCCAGAGTGCCGCGCAATATAGGCGTCGTACTCTGAAGACGCGCCGGAAAAGAGCGCAGACTTTGTGCCGCCAGGTAAGCGTGGGATTATGAAAGCGCGATAAGGGCGTCAGTTCCCCACTTGTAGCGCATTCAAGAAGAGGTAGGGAAGGGTCTCCGACCCGGTCCCTTGCTGTCTGGGGAACGTCCCAGCGGACGGCGCGAGCCGTGTCCAGGTGCGCTTGCCGGACAGTCAGGGACCGGGCCGGAGGCCCATCCCTACCCCGGGTTTTGGATTCGCTGTCGCGACCTGCAACGCGAAGCGGTTCCAAAAAAGGGTAGGGATGGGTCTCCGTGTTTTGGCCGGAGACATGGGTTACACATGGCCGGAG
>CAXUFU010000146.1:0-6700 GCA_964250275.1 uncultured Chthoniobacterales bacterium
GCGGCCGGACGAAGACACGGGGCGGACTATTTACGATGTTAGGATCCGGCGCCGCGGCCCGCTCTTGACGCTAACCTTTCAGGGCAGCGGGTTCTTGTACAAGATGGTGCGGCTCATGACTGGTACCATGGTCCGGTGCGCGCAGCACCGGGCGGAACTCGATTGGATCAAGCGGCTGTTGGCCGAGCCTGGCACAGCGGTTAAGACGAGCTTCGCGGCGCCGGCAGAGGGGTTGTATCTGGTGCGTGTTATTTATCGCTCGGCAGATCCTCATCAGAACGGTTGACGTCTCTTGTCGGGCGGGCGCTTCGCCTGGCAGGTGCGGCGCTGTGCCCGGCAACTGAAGCGGTCGCCCTACAGCGGAAAATCGGCGCGCCTTGGCGTAGCCGCTAAAAGTCCGGAGAAGTCATCCACTACCTCGCCAAGCCGACGAACTCCCGGTAAAGCCCGGCGTAAACTCCAGCCTCCCGCAACAACTCCTCGTGCGTGCCGCGCTCCACGATCCGGCCTTCCGCCAGGACCAGCACCTGCTCCGCGTGGCGGATGGTCGAGAGGCGGTGCGCCACCACGAAGCTCGTGCGCCCGGCCAGCAAACGCGCCAGCGCGGTTTGCAGCCGTTGCTCGGTCAAGGCGTCAATGGCGCTGGTGGCCTCGTCGAGAATCAGGATGCGCGGGTTCGCCAGCAGCGCGCGCGCAAAGCAGACCAATTGCCGCTCGCCGCCGCTCAAATTAGCGCCGCGCTCACCCACGGATGTATCCAGTCCTTGCGGCAATCTCTCGATGAGATCCAGACAGTCTAACATGCGGCAGACTTCCAGGAGTTCCGCCGTGCCGGCTGCCGGACGGCTAAAGCGGATGTTTTCTGCCACCGTGCCGTTAAAAAGAAAGTTCAGTTGGCTGACGATCGCCATTTGCCGATGCAAGCTATCGGCCGTCAGCGTGCGAATGTCATGGCCATCGATGAGGATTTCGCCGGCATCCGGCAGGTAAAACTTGCTGATCAGGTTAATGATCGAGCTCTTGCCACTGCCAGTGTGTCCGACCAGGGCCAAGGTCTGTCCCGGTTCGGCCACGAAACTCAGGTCGTGCAGCACGGGGGCCGCGCCGTCGTAGGAAAAGCTCACGTGGCGAAACTCCACGCGTCCGTGGGTCCCGGGCGGCAGCGGCTGGGCCGAGGGCGCGTCCTGCCAGTCGGACGGCTGATCGAGCAGCTTAAAGACGCGCTCTGCTCCTGCCATGGCTGTTAAGGCCTGATTGTATTGTGTTCCTAGAACTTGGACGGGTTGGTAGAACAGGCCGGCCAGGAAGAAAAACTCGATCAAATCACCGACCGGCATGCCGATGGCGGGATGGAGGGCGCGATAGCCACCCAGGATTAACAACACCGAGATAAAAAACTGGCTGTTTAGTTCGAGCAGCGGCAGGAAGATGGCGGATAGCCGGGCCGCGCCGAAGCCGACCTGGAAATGGTCCGCCACCAGATCGCGGAACATGCCGGCATTGAAATCCTGCCGTACGAAACTTTGCGTCACGCGGATGCCGTTGACCGATTCCGCCAGGTTGGCCGTGATGCGGCTAAAGCTCTCTTGTTGCTCGCGGTAAGCGCGGCTGAGTTGGCCGCTAAAGATGTGGTTGAGCAGCCAGATGACCGGGGTGATGGCCAGCACCGCGGCGAACAGAACCGCATCCCGGTAAAGCATGAGCAACCCGGCGATGAGCATTTGACCAATCTGCACCAGGCTGACGAACAGCACGTCCTGCACGCCGACGCGCACCGCCTCCACATCCGAGGTCATGCGGCTGATGACGCGCCCGAGCTTGGTCCGATGGTAGAAACCCATCGTCATGCTTTGCAAATGCCGGAAGATATCCGCGCGCAGATCATGGATGACGGACTCACCCAGGTTCAGGGCCCAACGCACGCGCAGATGGAAGTTCGCGGCCGTCCAGAGCGCCAGGGCCGCGAACCACGCCGTGCCGGCCATCGTCCCGGGCAGATCTCCGCGCGCGATCGGTCCCTGGATGACGAGGCCAATCAGCCACGCGCCCAGCGGCAGTTGCGCCGACCGGATAGCCACGGCCAGCAGCAGCCAGTTGCGGCGGCGCGCATACGGCCGGGTGTAAGTAAAAACGCGCCGGATCAAGGCGAGATCCAGAGGCCGCTGTTCCGGCTCTTTCTCCGCGTCCGTATCGCCAGCATGCGCGCCGCGCAGCACGAGCGTCGGCAGAGGAGCCGGTTTGCGAATCAAAGCCATAAAAGCGTTTTAGGTGCGGGCCAACGCGGCCCGGCTGGCAGCGTCGGCCACCTGAAGGTCCGCAACCATGCGGTAGTGGCCGTCGCCGCGCGCCAGCAAATCTCCGGGCGGCCCCAACTCCGCTACCTGGCCATCCTTGAGCACCATCACCAGATCGGCCCGCTCCAACGTGCTCACCCGGTGTGCGACCAAGAACGTCGTCCGCCCCGCCATCGCGCCATCGAGCGCGCCGAGGATTTCCTGCTCCGTACCGGGATCGATGGCGGCGGTCGGGTCGTCGAGGAGGAGGATCGATGGTTCGAGCAGCAGCGCGCGGGCGATAGCCAGCCGCTGGCGCTGTCCGCCGGAAAGGTTGGAGGCGCCCTCGCCTAACACGCTCTGATAGCCCGCGGGCAGCGCCATGATGAAATCGTGCGCGGAAGCGAGCCGCGCCGCGTGCTCGATCTGCGCCGGCGTGGCGGCCGGATGGCCAAAGGCGATGTTGGCGGCGATCGTGTTGGAAAAGAGAAAACTCTCCTGGAAAACGAGCCCGATGTTCCGTCGCAGATCGTCAAGATCCAAGGTGCGCAGGTCGTGGTTATCGATGCGGACGCAGCCGATGGTCGGATCGTAAAAGCGCGGGATCAGGCCGAGCAGCGCGCTCTTTCCCGCGCCGGTCGCGCCGAGGATCGCGACGCAACAACCCGGCTCGATGCGGAAATCGACCCCGCGCAGCACGCTGTGTTCCGCCTTGTAATCGAACCACACGTTTTCAAAGCGCACCTCGCCGCGCGCCTTTGGCAGCCGGATGGCCTGACCAGGCGGCGGCCCCGCGATTTCGATGGGCGTATCGAGCACCTCGAAGACACGGCGCGCGCCCGTCAGGCTCGTTTGCATGCTATTGGCGATGTCCGAGACGCGGAAGACCTGATTAGAAAACTGTTGCAGTAGCCCGGCGAAAACGATCAGCCCAGACCCCAGCGGCAATTGGCCGCGCAACACCAGCCAGCCGCCGTACCCAAGCAGGACGACCAGGTTGGCCTGGCTCAACAGACCCAGCGCGGGGATGAACGTGCTCAAGCGCCAAAAAATCCAGCTTTGCTGATCGCGAACGGCGTCGTTCGCGGCCGCGAACTTCTCGATTTGCTGCTGCTCGGCGGCAAAGCCTTTGACCACGACCGCGCCCTGCACGTTTTCGCTCAGCACATCGATCAGGTGATCGACCAGCACCCGGTTCTGCACGTACGCGGGCCGGACCACGCGGGAAAACCAGACCGCGCCCAGCCACAGGAGCGGCGTGGTGCACAGGCACGCCAGAGTCAGCGGGAGATGGATGGCGGCCATGTAGCCCGCGGCCAGCCCCAGTTGGAGCACGAGGATCAGGATTTGGATCAGCACGAGGTCCACGAACGAGCGCAGATTTTGCACGTCGCTCGTGACGCGGTTGATGATCGAGCCGCTGGCGTGATCGTCGAAGAAGCGGAAGCTCAAGCGTTGCAGCTTGTCGTAGACCCGGGCGCGCAGTTCGACCACGATCTGACCCTGCACGAGTTGCGCGAGCGAGACCTGGTAGCTGAAATCCAGCCACGCGCGCAGCAAGGCCAGCAGCAGCACCGCCGCGGCCAGGCTTGCGACCACACCCATCGCCGGCCAGTGCGCCGGCGGCGCTAAACGCCAGGGCCAACGCGGCGCGGCGCGACTGGGATCGATCTGGTGGGCGATGTAATCGATGCCGAGGCCGGTGGCCCCCAGTCCGGCCACATTGCCGGCCAGGAGCAAGAACTGGAAAGTCATCACCTTGAGGCAACTGGGCCAGTAGCTCAAACTGAAGACCAGCAGCCGGCGCATGACCGCCCAGTTCGAGGCACCGGCGGCGCCGCCCGGCGGCTGTTCTGAAGAAGGTGTAGGCACAGGATGGCTCCCCGCTCGCAACGGCGGCGAAAACGCGAGCCCTCACCAAATCACCGGTGCTCGAACGTGCAACTCGATTGCGCGCTTTCAGTTGCCAGGAACCACGCGGCACTTCGAGCTTTGGCGCAAGCGTCCAAGAAACATCGGCAGCCGTGGCCCTTCCGGCCAGCAATCCCCAGCCTCTGCGTCACGGTGTTCTGATTCGTGCCGCCAGATCACTTCCGGCTAACTGCTGAAAGTCCGCCAGATTCCAGGTGAAGATTGCCTCGGCCTTTACCTTTTCCGCACAGCGCAGAATCAGCGCAGCGTAAATTTTTCCTCCCCCGCCGCACGCTCTAAGTGAGATCGGTGGTCGCCAAAGGGTGTGGATAAGCAAGCATCCCTACAGTCGGCCAAAAAGTTGAGACGCATAGCTAATGCAGAGCAACCTTGCCGCCCTTATACTCCCTTTCTCATTTGATACCTTCGCTCCACTGCTTCCGCCGGGACTTCCGGCTGACCGACAATACTTCCTTGCTCGCCGCCGCCCAGAGTGCGGAGCAGGTCGTGCCCGTTTACATCCTCAGCGATTGGAAGCAGCACCATCATTGGACAGGCCCGAACCGCCAGGAGTTCCTCTGCGGTTGCCTGGCGTCGCTCGCGCAGGATCTGAAGGCGATCGGCGGCCGGTTGATCATCCGTGGCGGGCCGGCGGACGAAGAACTGGAGAAGCTCCTGGTCGAAACGAAGGCCGCAGCCATCCACACTAACCGCGATCCTGACCCCTTCGGCCGCGCGATGGAGGACAAGGTCGCCGCCATGGCGAGCCGGCACGGCGCCGCGTTCACCGCGCACCAGGACATCGCCATGCACGAGCGGGATGAACTGCGCACGGGGGCCGGCGAGCCCTACCGGGTCTATTCTCCCTATGCGCGGGCCTGGATGGCACTCGATAAGCCCGCGGTGGGCGGCCGGCTCGAGCGGCTGGACACGCCTGCCGGAGTGCACAGCCTGCCGTTGCCCGAGCTCTCGCACTGGAAGCTGCGCAGCGAAGGCACGCAGATCATCGCACCCGGTGAAAGCGCCGCTCGCCAGCGGTTGGACGCGTTCGTGAGCCAGGCGGGCAACATCGGGCGCTATGCGCTCGAACGCAATCTGCCCGGCGGAGCCACCACGTCGCGTTTTTCACAGGATCTGCGCTGGGGCTTGCTCTCGATCCGCGAAATCTACCAACGCTGCCACGAACTCGTCGGCGCGCTGCCCGCCAAAGCGCGCGACGGCGTCGACAAGTTTGTCCGCGAACTGGTCTGGCGCGATTTCTACCACCAAATCCTCTACCATTATCCGGAGGTGCTGGCGGACGACTTCAATCCGAATACCCGCGGCCTGCCCTGGCGGCGCGCCGCGGACGAGCCGGAGGCCTTTGCCCGCTGGGGCGAAGGACGCACCGGCTTCCCGATGGTGGACGCGGGCATGCGCCAGCTCACCAAGCTGGGTTACATGCACAATCGCCTGCGCATGATTACGGCGATGTTTCTGACCAAGGATTTGCACCTGCATTGGCTCGATGGCGAGGCGTTCTTCATGCGCCACCTGGTCGATGGCGAGATCGCGAGCAACAACGGCGGTTGGCAATGGAGCGCCGGCACCGGCGCGGACGCGGCCCCGTATTTCCGCATCCAGAATCCCTGGACGCAAGGCCAGCGTTTCGATCCGCAGGGGGCGTTCATCAAAGAATATGTGCCGGAGTTGCGCGACGTGCCGGCCGCGTCGCTGCACCAGCCGCCGCCGGCGGGCACAGTGCTGGCCAAAGGTTACCCGCCGCCGATGGTGGATCACGCCGTGGCCCGGGACCAAACGCTCGACATGTTCCGGGCGCATGACAGCCGCGTCGCCTCGGCCAAAGATTGATCGGCTGCCCGGATTTTGCGCTTCGCCTC
Source organism: uncultured Chthoniobacterales bacterium (assembly GCA_964250275.1). Taxonomy (GTDB): domain Bacteria; phylum Verrucomicrobiota; class Verrucomicrobiia; order Chthoniobacterales; family SZAS-18; genus CAXUFU01. Next base: position 6,065 of record CAXUFU010000146.1, read on the forward strand.
GCGCCACTTTTTCCTTAGGCTGCCCGCCATGGACATCGATGCTGGCATGCAGGCCGCGATTGACGAAATGCACAAGGGAATCGCCGAGGGCGGCATCCCCATCGGCTCGGCCCTGGTCCGCGAGGGCGTGGTCATCGCCGCCGGCCACAACAAGCGGGTGCAGGACGGCGATCCCATCACCCACGCCGAGATCGATTGCCTGCGGGCCGCGGGCCGGCCGGGCGCGGGCGGCTTCCGCAATGCCACCCTCTATTCGACGCTGATGCCGTGTTATCTGTGCTCCGGCGCGGCGGTCCAATTTGGGATCAAGCGGGTCATCGTGGGCGAGAGCCGCAACTTTCCCGGCGCGCCGGATTTCATGCGCAGCCACGGCATTGAAGTGATCGATCTGGATCTGCCGGTCTGTATCGAGGCCATGGCACGTTTTATCCGGGAGCAGCCTGCGCTCTGGAACGAAGATATCGGCGTCTAAATCGGCGCCGCCCAGAGAGCCGCCGCCGCGCTTTTTCGCTTGCTTTCGGCGCCCGCTGCAAGCAGGCTTGAGCCCGAGTTTAGCAGGTAACAGGCAAAGGTAACTGACACTATAAGCGCGGCAGCCCCGAGAAGACTGACATGGGTAATCGACTCTACGTAGGC
>CAXUFU010000147.1:0-6682 GCA_964250275.1 uncultured Chthoniobacterales bacterium
GTCTCCGGCCACCTGTTACCCATGTCTCCGGTCTATACACTCCGACCCGGTCCCTTGCTGTCTGGAAAGGCAGGACCTTTTGTAATGCGCTCCCCATCCTCCTGGCGCATCCCGCAAACAGCAAGGGACCGGGTCGGAGACCCATCCTGAGACCCATCCTTACCTTTTTTTGGAACCACCGGCCGTTACCCTAACGTCACGTGCCGAGATACGCCTCGCGCACCTGCGGGTTCTGTTTCAGCGCCGGTGAATGGTCCTGCAAGATGATCCGGCCGGTCTCCAACACGTAACCGTAACTCGAGACCTGCAACGCAAGATTCGCGTTTTGTTCCACTAGCAAGATCGTCATCCCCAGTTCCCGGTTGATCTCGGCAATCTTTTCGAAGATCGTTTTCACCAGCAGCGGCGCGATGCCGAGCGAGGGCTCATCCAGGAGCAGGCACTTCGGCGCACCGGTCAGCGCCCGGCCGATGGCCAGCATCTGCTGCTCGCCGCCCGAGAGCGTGCCCGCCGCCTGCCGCTCGCGTTCCTTCAGCCGGGGGAAGATCGCGTAGACGTAATCGAGATCCTTCGCCCAACGGCCGTCTCCGCGCGGCAGGCGATAGGCGCCCATGCGCAAGTTTTCCAGCACCGTCAAATTGGCAAAAATCATCCGGCCCTCCGGCACATGCGAGATCCCTTGCGCCACGATTTTGTGCGGCGCCAGATTGGTGATGTCCTCGCCTGCGTAAGCAATCGAGCCGGCGGCGGCCCGCACCAACCCGGAGATAGCTCGCAACGTCGTCGATTTACCCGCGCCATTGGCGCCGATGAGCGTCACGATACTCCCCTGCTCCACCCGCAACGACACGCCATGCAAAGCCGCGATCGAGCCGTAGCTGACGTGCAAGTCCTTCAGCTCAAGCATGCGCCGCCTCCGCCGGGTCTTCGCCCAGGTACGCTTCGATGACCTTCGGGTTGCGCGTGATTTCGCCCGGCGAGCCCTCGGCGATTTTAACGCCGTGGTCGACGACGAAAACGCGCTCGCAGATGCCCATGACCACTTTCATATCGTGCTCGACCAGCAGCACCGCGATCTGAAATTTGTCCTGCACGAAGCGGATCAGCCGCGTCAGCTCTCCCTTCTCGGTCGGGTTCATGCCGGCGGCGGGTTCATCGAGCAAAAGGAGCTTGGGCCTTGTGGCCAGGGCACGCACGATCTCCAGCCGGCGCTGATCGCCATACGAAAGATGCTTGCAGCCGACTTCCCGATGCTTGCCGAGATGGAAAATCTCCAGCAGCTCCATGACTTCGGCGTCGACCTGTTCCTCCTCGCGATAAAAGGCCGGCGTGCGGCACAACGCGTGCGCAAACCCGTGCTTGAGCCGGAGATTGCACGCCGCCCGCACGTTATCGAAAACGCAGAGCGAGTCGAAAAGCCGGATGTTCTGGAACGTGCGCGCGATGCCACGGCCGGCGATCTTATTGGGCTTGAGCCCGGCGAGCGGCCGGCCGGCAAACTCGATAGTCCCACCCGTGGGTTGGTAGACGCCGGTGATGATATTAAAAATCGTCGTTTTGCCCGCGCCGTTCGGACCGATCAGGCCGACCAGATCGTGCTCGCCGATGGAAAGATCCAACTGCGAGACGGCGGTCAAACCGCCGAACTGCACGGTGCATTGGTTGAGCTCGAGTAAGGCGGCCATGGCGATGTCCTTGCAGCGGTCTGCTACGCGGCTTTGGGCAGTTTCCGCGAGGCGCCGCCGCCAAACGCGCGGATCCCGCCGAACAACCCCTGCGGCCGCAGCAGCATCAGGGCGATCAGCACCAGCGCGTAGATGATGGTGCGGTTGGCGGCGACCCGGCGCATCCAATCCGGCAAGAACGTGTAGCCGGCGACGAAGCGCAGATATTCGCCCAGCACGGTCAGGAGCACGGCCGCGAAGACAACGCCCGCGGTGTTGCCCATCCCGCCGAGAATGACGATGACGACGATCTCGATGGAGCGTTGGAAGTCGAACCCGGTCGGCGTGATCGACGAGACGGTATGCGCATACAGGCCGCCCGCGATGCCGGCGAAGAACGCGCCGACGACGAACGCAACCACCTTGTATCGGGTGGTATTGACGCCCATGGCCTCGGCGGCCACTTCGTCGTCGCGCACCGCGAGAAAACCGCGGCCGTAGGTAGAGTCGATCAGGCTGACGACGACGTAAATCGTCACCGCGGCCAGCGAGTAGGCCCAAAAGAGGGTCGTGTAGCCAGGGATGCCGTTGTAGCCGCTGGCGCCCCCGACCGCGTCTGTATTCTGGATGATCACGCGGATAATCTCGCCAAAGCCCAGCGTGACGATCGCCAGATAATCTCCCCGCAAGCGCAGCGACGGGACTCCGACGAGAAACCCGGTCAGCGCCGCCGCCAACCCTCCCACGGCCAAGGCGATAATGAACGGCACATTGACCCACCAGGATCCGCCGCCGAACCAATGCAAGAGGGCGGCGGATTTTTCCTTGGTGATGTAGGCGGAGGCATAGGCTCCGATCGCCATGAACCCGGCGTGCCCGAGTGAAAACTGGCCGGTGTAGCCGTTGATGAGATTCAAGCTCACCGCCAGGATGATGTTGATGGCGATGACCAGGACGATGCGCAGATAGTAGTCGTTGAAGCCGCCGGAAAAATGCGAGACCACCGCGCTGACCAGCACCGCCGCCAGCAGCCAGAGTTTCTTGGAATAGAGGTAACGCGGCACGGCTTGGATTCTGGTCTCGCCTAGACCTTCTCTGCCTGCACCTTGCCGAGCAGACCGGAAGGCCGGAACAAAAGGATGATAATCAGGACGGCAAAGGCAATCGCATCGCGATAGTTGGAGTACGATGAACCAGCCACGAAAGTCTCGATCACGCCAATCAGCACGCCGCCGATCGCCGCGCCGGGGATATTGCCGATGCCGCCCAGCACGGCGGCAACGAACGCCTTGATGCCCGGCTGGATGCCCATGAGCGGGTCGATCGACGGGTTCGAGATCGACCAGAGAATGCCGGCGGCGCCCGCCAGCGCCGAGCCCAGCCCGAAGGTAAATGAGATGACCGTGTCCAGGTTCACGCCCATCAACGCGGCCGCGGTCGGGTTATTGGAGAGCGCCCGCATGGCCAGACCCAACTTTGTCCGTTTGACGATGAAACTCAGGCCCAGCAGCAACAATACCGTGACCACCAGGGCGATGATCTGGCTGCGTTGGATCGAAAGCCCGAAGGCTTCCACGTTGCTGTCCACGATGAGGTCCGGGAACGATTTGGGGTCGGCGCCGAAAAGCAATTGGCCGCCGTATTCGAGCAGCAGCGAGACGCCGATGGCCGTGATCAACACGGTCAGTTTCGGCCGGCTGCGCAGCGGCCGGTACGCCAGTTTTTCGATGATGATGCCGATGAGAGCGCACGCCGCCATGGCCAGCAGCAGCACCAGGCAGACCCCCAGCGGGGCCAGGTTGCCGGGAAAATGCGGCATGATCTCCGGCGTCAGCCAGTAACCGGCGTACGCGCCCAGCATGAACACGTCTCCATGGGCGAAATTAATGAAGCGCAGAACGCCGTACACCATGGTGTAGCCCAGGGCGATGAGCGCGTAAAAGGCCCCGAGCGACAGGCCGTTGATCAGTTGTTGAAAAAAATACGTGCCGCTCATGCGTCCCCTTGCCTCCCGCCCCTTGCCTAGAACGGGCGCCACCGGCCTCTCTACGGCGCCACCGAGGCGACAAACTTGTTCTCCTTGCCCTCCACCTGCAGCACGACCGCCGCCTTGCTCGCATTGCGCTGGGCGTCGATCGAGATCTTGCCCGTCACGGCGTCGTAATCCTTCACCTGCGTGAGCGCCTCGCGGATCTTATCGCCGTCGGTCGATCCGGCGCGCTTGATGGCGTCGGCCAGGATCATCATGGCGTCGTAGCCAAGCGGCGCCATGCCGTCAGGCGCGGCCTTAAACTTCGCCTCGTAAGCCTTGACGAAGTCCTGGACTTTCGGCGCCTGGTCCTTGGGCGAGAAATGGGTGGAAAAGTAACAACCGTCGAGCGAGCTGCCGGCGATCTCCGCCAACTTGGGGCTATCCCAGCCGTCGCCGCCGAGCAGCGGGACCTTGAGGCCGAGGATGCGGGCTTGTTTACCGATGAGACCCACTTCCGTGTAATAGCCGGGGACGAAGATCGCATCCGGCTGCGCCGACTTGATGGCAGTGAGCTGGGCGCGGAAATCCTTGTCCTTGCCGCCCCCGCTGTAGGAGCGTTCGAGGACGATCTGGCCGCCGTGGCTCTTGTAGTATTCCGTGAAGTACTGCGCCAGGCCCTTGGAATAGTCACTGGTGACATCCGAAAGGATAGCCACTTTTTTGGCGTGCAAAGTATCGAGGGCAAACTTCGCCATCACCGTGCCCTGAAACGGGTCAATGAAGCAAACGCGGAAGATGTAATCGCCGGTTTGAGTCACCGTCGGGTTGGTCGAACCGGGAGAGACCATCGGGATCTTGGCGGCCTGACAGATCGGCGCCGCCTCGAGCGAGCGGGAACTGGCGATCTCCCCGATAACGGCCACGACCTTGTCGCTGGAGATGAGTTTCTCGACCGCCGAGGAAGACTGGCCCGGCTTGGACTGGTCGTCCTCGACGATGAGCTTGACCTTGCGGCCGAGGACGCCGCCGGCGCCGTTGATCTGGTCGGCGGCCAGTTGCACGCCGTTATCGGAATTGATGCCGAAGGTGGCTTCGCTCCCGGTCAGGGAGGCAAACTCGCCAATGGGAATGTCCTGGGCGCGGACACTGGCAGCGGGCAGGAGCAGGCCAAGGATCGCGGCCGCTGGAGCGGCCAAGGCGGGAAGCAGCAGGGAACGGGGCGGCATGCGGCTTTTGTAGAATCTTCAGGCGGTGAATGCAACTGTAGAGACATGCGAACATTCGGCGCGTTCCAGGCCGCGGGCGGCGATCTCTTTTACGGGGAAGTGCTCGGCCCGCCAAACGAGGGCGCGGCGCCGAGCGTGCGCCGCTTGCGCCAGCCATACTGGCTCGGGCTGGAACCCGCCGAGGGCGAGCCGGTGCCGCTGGCGGACTTGCGGATCGGGATCCCGGTCGCGCCGAGCAAGCTGATCGCGGTGGGCCGCAACTACCACGCGCACGCCCAGGAACGCGGCGAGACGGCGCCTACCAGCCCATTGACGTGGCTGAAAGCGCCGACTTCGCTCTTGGCGCACGCAGGCGTGATCGAGCTGCCGTATCCGCAGCATCGGGTGGATTTCGAGGCGGAGCTGGCCATCGTCATCGGGCGGACGGCGAAGAACGTGTCGCTCGCTGGCGCCGGTGACTACATCTTTGGCTACGCGGCCAGTCTGGACATCAGCGACCGCGACATCCAGGACGCCGAGAAGCAGTTCGCGCGGGCAAAATCTTTCGACACGTTCACGCCGCTCGGGCCGTTTGTGTACAGCGGCGTAGGACCGGATGACCTGACCATCACGCTGCACCAGAACGGCGAACTGCGGCAAAACGGGCGCACGGGCGAGATGATTTTCAGCCCGGCCGAAATCGTCTCGTTTTGCAGCCAGGGCACGACGTTGCTGGCGGGCGACGTCATCTTGACCGGCACGCCGGCCGGCGTGGGTGCAATCAAAGACGGGGATGCGTTGGAAACGAGGGTCGGCCCGTTTGCGCCGCTGCTCGTGCGGGTGCGCAACGCGTGAGCGGCCGGTGATTTGTGCGCTTGCGATTTGTTGTGCGTGGCTTAAGCGTGAAGCTGATGTTTCTGCTCCGGGCAAACCTAGGTCGCTGGCGCGCGCTGCTGAGCGCTGGCGTACTGCTGCCGTTGCTGGTCCTCGCCACCTTTTGTCCGTGCTTGCTCGCGGGCCAAATGGGCAACCCGGCCCAGGACACTCCAGGGGAGAGCCCCGCGTGCTGCGAACACTGCTGCCCGCCGGCTAAAACCAGCCGCCAACATCAGCCCGCCAACCGGGTAGCGTGTTGTGGGGCCTGGCAAGCAACGGTGGAGAAAGCCGACCGGCTTGCCTCGGACAGCATCCTGGGAGTTCGACATCTTTCCGTCCCCGACGCCTCGTTATCGATGTTGCTTGCCGCGCACTACCGGCAGGCTTTGTTTGCAGCGGCTGCCGCCGCGGCGGAGGCGCCTCCCCGCGACCCGCCAACGATTTTCAGTTGTACCATCTCCCGGCGTTGTTTTCCCAGCAACGCCCCTCCTACTCCCGCCCGCTTCCTGAGCTAGGAAGACCGCGTGGCTGGCTTTAGCGACGGCGCCTTTTCGCCGTTTGCCGCCACGCGTTTCCGGATGCGCCCGCGCCAACCCGTGCGTCACGGCTAGACCCTAGCCGCAGCCGCCGTTGAGCCGGGACAACCACGTCCGGACGATTTCCCGGCGCGGATCATTCCGCCGCGTCGCGCGAAAAATTAGGGAGGAGGTGAGAGACTAATGAAAAAACTGATACTTGCGATTGCCATCGCGGTTGTCGGGTTGGCCGGTGCGTTGCGCGCCGGAACAGCCAAACCGGCCGCGGCCAAGGCGGATTGCTGCCCCAGCAGCGCCTGCTGCGCCGGCGGCGGCGCCTGCTGCAGCCAATAGCGGCCTGAAATGAAGACGGCTCCCCTGGGCCACCGGGGGGGCCGGGGATTTTTGGCGGGGGGTGCGGATTGTTGGGCGCCCGCGGGGGGTGCCGGG
>CAXUFU010000148.1:0-6624 GCA_964250275.1 uncultured Chthoniobacterales bacterium
GCTCCGGTGGCAAGTGAAGCGACCAGTTTCTGCCAAAACACGCGGACTTATTAAATAGCCTGTATTATGGAAACAGCCTTGTCTGGTATGATAACGAAATCACTCGTACTGATTGGCTGTTTTCTGTGCGTGACTGCCGAGGTGCAGGGTCAGACGGGTAGTGCCGAGGTGAATCTCGACGCTGGGATTCTTGAGAATGCGCTTGGGACTGCGCGTGTACGCAACGGTGCCCTGGTTGAATTGCTGGAGTCGCCAAGCGGCAGTCTTTCCGCCCCGACCTCGAGTTCGTACACCACAGGAGATAATGTCCTTGTGGCAAGCTTTGCGATGAACTCCAACTCTGGTGTCGCGGGTGAACTCCTTGAATCAGAGGCTCTTAATGTGTCGAGCACTCCGCTGGCGGGATACCTTACCCAAGGCGAGGATTTGTTTCTCAGGTTCTATCCCAGTCTGTTGTATGCTTCGGCTCCGGCTGCGCCGACCTTGGGGACGACGTACGGGCAGGTTCGGGCGAACGGCTCGGAGTTTGGAGATCTTGGTGAGACGGGTTGGATCGTACCTGCTCCAAGTACGACCGCCGACATCAATTACATCACGGCGAACGATGGCGGTTCGTATTCCAACGCATCTGCTGATGCCTTTAATACCGTGCTCGTTGCGGTCCCGGAGCCCAACACTTACGCGTTGCTGGCATTCAGTTTCATCAGTTTGCTCGGCCTGCGTGCTTGGAGAGTGCGCCGCGACGCCGCTTAGTCTTTTGACCTGGCTACCCGGGATAGCGTAGCTCTCTTCGTTTACAAGAGATAGGGATGGCTCTCCGAGCGGGTCCCAAGCTGTCTGGACAGCCTCCTGTGGCTCCGGGCGTGCTAACCATGGGGATTGTTCCCGGACCGTAGGGGACCGGCTCGGAGAGCCACCCCTACCTTTTTTTTGTAGAGGCATGATCCGCGTCCCACTCACGCTCATCATTTCTCTCTACCTTTTTGCCTGCCTCATCGTCCTTCTCGCACTCTGGCTGCGTGACGAACGCCGGCGCGGACGCGAAGCCGCGCGCGCGTTGCAATTTCGGTTGCGTTGCGCGATATGTGGGTTTGAATTCGAAGACCCGAGCGACGTTCCCCTGCCCCCTTGTCCGCGCTGCGGCCGGCTCAACGAACGCGTCCGGCTCGATCCCCTCTAACCGGCTGTAACACTCGAATATTTCTTACCTATGGGCATGTGGATCGGTCGGAATCGCAAAGCACGAGTCACTTACGGATTCGACGAAATCGCCCTGGTGCCAGGCAGCATCACCATCAATCCCAACGAGGTCGACACCGCTTTTAAAATCCCGCGGCACGACGCGGAGCCCCTGAAGCTGCGGATCCCCATCCTCGCCAGCGCGATGGATGGCGTTGTCGACGTCCCGTTCGCGATCGAGATGGGCAAGCTGGGTGGTCTGGCTGTGCTGAATCTCGAAGGGGTCCAGACGCGCTACAAACATCCCCAGGAGGTGCTGCACAAAGTCTTGGCGGCCGATAAATCTGAAGTCACGGGCCTGTTGCAGAAAATCTACCAGGAGCCGGTCCAGGAACATTTGATCTCCGCGCGCATCCGGCAGATCAAGGATGCCGGTGTGCCTGCTGCCGTCAGTTCCATTCCGCAAAAGGCGGCGCTCTACGGCAAGATCGCCGAGGAAGCAGGCGCGGACGTTTTCGTGGTGCAGAGCACGGTCAGCACCGTGCGCCATATCTCGAGCGAGTACGAATCGCTCGACCTGGCGAAATTTTGCCGCGACCTGACCATCCCGGTCATCGTCGGCAACACGGTCGGCTATTCCGTGACGCTCGAAATCATGGGCTGCGGGGTCGCAGGCGTGCTCGTCGGTGTCGGGCCCGGCGCCGCCTGCACTTCTCGCGGTGTCCTGGGCCTGGGCGTGCCGCAAGTCACGGCGACCGTCGACTGCGCTGCCGCGCGCGATGCCCACCACAAGAACACCGGGCGCTACGTGCCGATCATCACCGACGGCGGCATGCGCACCGGCGGCGACGTTTGCAAGGCGCTGGCGTGCGGCTCGGATGCCGTCATGGTTGGCAGCCCCTTCGCCCGGGCCAAAGAAGCGCCGGGCCAAGGGCACCATTGGGGCATGGCCACCCCGCACGCCAACCTGCCGCGGGGCACGCGCATCAAGGTCGGCACGACCGGTTCGCTCAAACAGATCCTCTTTGGACCGGCCGAGGTCGACGATGGCAGTGAAAACCTGGTTGGCGCCATCACCACTTGCATGGGCAATGTGGGTGCCCGCAGCATCCGCGAATTTCAGGAGACCGAGATCATCATCGCGCCCTCTATCAAGACCGAAGGCAAGCTTTTTCAGACGGTACAAAGTGTCGGCATGGGCACCCGGTAGGCACGCGGAAAGCGGCGCGGCAGACTCGTGTGCTCCATCCTGTCAAACCAAGAACAAACCGCAGCCGCGATAGCCGTCGCGAGCGCGGATTTAGCTTTTCGTTCAAAGAGTTTTTTTAGAGGGTTGGGGTGATTATGAGCGAACGCAGAGTTGTCATTACCGGCATGGGTGTGCTCACCCCGATCGGGAATGACTTAAAAACTTTTTGGCGGAATCTCCTGGCGGGGGTTAGCGGGATCCGGCCGATCACGGCGTTCGATCCGACCGAGTTTGCGTGCAAAATCGCCGGCGAGCTGCGGGACTTCGACCCCCTGCAGTTTTTTAATAACCCGAAGGACGTCCGCCGCAGCGATCGTTACGCCCAGTTGCAGATGGCAGCGGCCAAGATGGCCGTGCACGATTCCGGCGTCGATCTGGAGCGCACGGACCGCGAGCGCTTCGGCTGCATGCTGAGCAGCGGCATCGGCGGTTTGTTGACGCTCGAGACGCAGCACAGCTTGCTGCTGGCCAAGGGTCCCCGGCGGGTCTCGCCCTTCATGATTCCCATGATGATCTCGAACATGGGCAGCGGCTTGGTCAGCATGGAGTTTGGGTTGCAAGGACCCAACATCTGCACCGTGACCGCTTGTGCGACGGCCAATAACTCCATCGGCGAGGCCTGGCGGATCATTAAGTTCGGCGATGCCGACGCCTTTCTGGTCGGCGGCAGCGAAGCCTCCGTGATCCCGCTGGGGATTTCCGGCTTCGACGCGATGAAAGCTTTGAGCAATCGCAACGACGATCCCGAACGGGCAAGCCGCCCCTTTGACCGGGACCGCGACGGCTTCGTCCTGAGCGAGGGCGCCGGCGCGTTGGTGATCGAGGAACTGGAGCATGCCCGCCGGCGCGGGGCCCGCATCTACTGCGAACTGGCCGGCTACGGGGTCACGGCGGACGCTTACCACATGACCTCGCCGCTGCCGGATGGCTCCGGCGCGGCGCGCTGCATGGCGATGGCGCTCAAGCACGCGAAGGTCGAGCCGGCAGAGGTTGACTACATCAATGCACACGGCACCTCGACGGGCGTGGGCGACTTATGCGAGACGCAGGCCATCAAGCGCGTGTTCGGCGCGCACGCCACGAGGCCCGGCGGCCTGCTGGTGAGCTCGACCAAGTCGATGATCGGCCACACGCTCGGTGCCGCCGGGGCGATCGAGATGGCGGCGTGCGTCTTGGCCATGCGCGACTCGCTGGTGCCGCCCACGATCAACCTCGATAACCCCGATGAAGGCTGCGACTTGGATTATGTCCCGCACAAGGCGCGGGAACGCCGGGTGCGCGTGGCAGTAAATAATTCCTTCGGTTTCGGCGGCCACAACGCGACGCTGGTGGCCAGAGAGTTCGTTGATTAGTGCAGAGCAAAAAAATCTCGTAGCCGCTGCTCGAAGCTTTGTAGCGGCGGTCTGTGACCGCCGGTGACGCTGTGCCTGGGGCACGGGCCTCGACGGTCATAGACCGCCGCTACAGCCGGAGCATTTGCCAGTTACAGTTTTGCCCAATACTCTCTCGCTCTACGCTTGGCTATACCAAGCTAACTTCCATCCCCCGCCTCAATACGGCGTGAGACCGCCACCGGGAGGCGCGTCGAACACCCGCGGCGAGGCCATGTAGGAGGCGGGCGGATCGGGATCGTTGTAATCGGTCGGGCGTTGCACATTCGCGCCGAGGGTTGCGTCCTCCGGCTGGGTTTGCGCGATGTTGACCGGGGTGCCGATTTTCACGAGCGCGAAGAACTTCGGCGCGACGTTATGATGCAGGCGCAGACAGCCGTGGGTGCGGGCAACCGGCCAGACGTAGCCCTGGTGAAAGCCGTATGCCGGCTCGAACTCGCACCAGAATGCCATTGGGTAACCCACGTAATGCCCGCCGGACAGCGTGCTTTTGCTGCTCTCGCCTGGAACCGCGGTATCGCCCTTGACCCAAAACCCGTAGGTGCCGCTGCGTTTGTCGCGCTGTTTGCTTTCGATGTGGAAGTTGCCGGTGGGCGTGGATTTGCCGGGGATGCCGACGTTGGTCGCGGCGACCATGAGCGGCTTGCTGCCTTCGAAGACGTAGACCACCTGCTTGGCCAGCGAGACCTTTACCCGGACAGCGTCCGGATTATGCGGCTTGTAAGCGGTGACGTTGTAGCTGCTGCCGCCGCCAACCTGCGGTGTGGTCGTACAACCAGTGAGAAAGTTCAGGGCACCGGCGGTGGCGGCCAGAGCGAGAACGGTGACAAAGCGGGAATGGATGCGCATGAGCGAGCGGGATTTCGACAGCACGAAAGCAGAAGTTCTTCCAACCAGCAAAGAGCATTTTTCGTCCCACGGCTTTTTCACGACCTAAACTGGCTGGGTCGGCCAGGCTCACTGTCTGTGGCTCAGAGCCGCCACTGCCTCGTAAAAAAGGTAGGGATGGATCTCCGATCCGTTCCCTGACTGTCTGGGCACCGGGAGCTTACACATCGCGTCCCAGACTCTAGTCTCGCCGATCCCACCGGCGCGTCCATCAGACAGCAAGGGACCGGGTCGGAGACCCATCCCTACCTGGTTTTGGATGCCGCTGCGCGGCAGCTTGCCAGGATGCCAGATCGGACTCACATAAAGCCGTGCCCGATTTCTCCAGCGACCAGCCCAGGATGCTCACCGTCTCGGAGTTGACCCGCTCCATCCGCTCGCTGCTGGAACTACGGATCGGCCGGGTCTGGGTCGAAGGCGAGATATCCAATTACCGCAAGCAAGGCTCCGGGCACCAGTACTTCACGCTCAAAGACGACCGCAGCCAGCTCCCTTGCGTGCTCTTCGCCAACCGCGGAACACCGGTCGTTGTCGCGGCGCCGATGGCCGATGGGCTCTGCGTGCAGGCGTTCGGCGAGCTGACCGTCTACGAGGCGCGCGGCCAGTACCAGTTGATCGTCGAGATCGTGCAGCCGAAAGGGCTGGGCGCGTTGCAGGCGCGCTTTGAGGCGCTCAAACGCAAGCTTCAGGCCGACGGCCTCTTTGAGCAAAGCCGCAAAAAGCCCCTGCCGCGTTATCCGGTGCGCATCGGGCTGGTGACTTCCGGGACGGGCGCGGCTCTGCAAGACATGCTGCACGTGCTGCGCCGCCGCGCTCCCTGGGTGCATCTGCTGATCCACCCGGTGCGCGTGCAAGGCCAGGGAGCGGCGGCGGAAATCGCGGGCGCCATCGCCGATTTTAACGCGTGGGCCGCGCCATCGAGCGCCAACGGGAACCGCCGTGACCCGCGGCAAAAGGTGGACCTGATCGTGGTAGCCCGCGGCGGGGGCAGCATGGAGGATTTATTCGAGTTCAACGAAGAGGCCGTCGCGCGGGCGATCGCGGCTTCCGTTTTGCCGGTGGTTTCCGCCGTCGGCCACGAGGTCGATTTCACGATTGCCGACTTCGTGGCAGATGTCCGTGCCCCGACGCCGAGCGCCGCGGCCGAGCTGATCGTGCCGGAAACACTGGAGTTGCAGCGGCACTTGGCGGCCACGCGGCAGTGGCTGGACGCGCGGCTGAGCGAGCGTGTCGGCTTCGCGCGGGAGCGCATCCAGGGCTTTGTCCGCAGCGCGCTGACCCGCGAGCCGCTCCGCCGGCTGCTCGAAGCGCGGCAGCGGCTGGATCAGACCGAAGCCTCGTTGAGCCGGGGATCCCGCGCCCAGGTGGGAGGGTGGCGGCAGAGGCTGAGTGAGTTGAGCGGCAGACTGCGTCCCGCCGATCTCCATCTGGCTTGGACGCTGCGCGGAGAAAAGCTGCAAGGATTCCAGGCGCGCTTACGCAAAGGTGCCAAGCAGGAGGCGGAACAGTTCCGACGGCAGCTGCAGGGAACCGAAAACCTGCTGCGTCTCCTAGGACCGCAGGGCACGCTCGCGCGCGGCTACAGCATCACACTAACCGAGGACGGACAAATCGTTCGCAGCGTTGCAGAAGTTTCTACCGGCCAACGTTTGGTCACTCGGCTGAGCGACGGCGAGCTTGAATCGACAGTTGTTCAGGAGTCCTAGGCGGCATTCGTCGAGCCGTCCCTGGTTGTCTGGCAAACGTACTGTGGATTGGGCTGCATACGATTGGAAATTTCGCTCCGTGCCTGCAAGAACCTAGAGCGTCGAATGGCGCTCAGATAAGCGCGTTTCCGGTTGTAGGGCGGGCGCGTAGCCCGCCCGCGTACGCCGGAACAGCCCGCGGCGCCCCCCCCCCGAAAAACCAACGCTGACC
>CAXUFU010000149.1:0-2113 GCA_964250275.1 uncultured Chthoniobacterales bacterium
AACCTGTCGCCTCTGGCCCCTTGCGCCCGCGGCTGCCGCGTGGGAGCCCGGGCGCCCCCCCCGCCTGGGAGGCCGCTTAACCCGGCAGGCGGACAGCCCGCCCTACCACCGGAGAACTTACCGGCTACGGCATTTCTCATCTGCGCTAGGCTCTCCCGACAGCTTGGGACGGCTCGGAGAGCCCGCCCCTACCTTATACTGGAGGCCGCTTCGCGGCCCGGGGCGGCGCAACGCAGCGTGCCCGTCCATTTTGTTTGGATCGTCATCGAACGATGCAGGGCTTTTGCCGTAGCATCCGTCCGGGAACTGACACCGGCAACTACCCGGCGAGCTTCTCTTTCCTCACGCCGGGTGCGGCTGCGGGGCGCGGACTGAGAAGCGATGCCACCTCACGCGGGTCGAGGAACCGCCATTCTCCGGGCTTGAGCGGGCCGAGCTGCAAGGTCCCCAGGCGCGTGCGCTGCAAGCGGCGCACGTTGTAGCCGAGTTCCGCAAACATCAGGCGGATCTGGCGCTTGAGCCCCTGGCGGAGAATGACTTTGAGCGTATGCGGATTGATCCGGTAAAGCGCCTCCGCGCGGGCGCGCACCCGCCGGGGTGGCTGACCGTTTTCCATTTCGACGGGAATGAAAACGCCGGCCCGCAGTTTCTCGCCAAGCGTCATGTCGAAGGCGCGATCCAGCAAGACCTCGTATTCCTTGTCCACTTTGTAGCGCGGATGGGTCAAGCGCAGGGCGAGTTCGCCGTCGTTGGTTAACAGGAGCAGCCCTTCGCTATCCTGATCCAGCCGGCCGACATGGAAGAGGCGCGGAAAGTCCGCCGGCAAGAGGTCGAACACGGTACGGCGCTGCCGGGGATCCGTGCGCGTGGAAAGAAAGCCGGTGGGTTTGTTGAGCAGCACGTAGGTGGCGCGTTCCGCCTGGACCAGGCGGCCGTCGACCTTGACCGAATCTTTCGGCTGGATCGCGGTCGCCAGGGTGGTACACGGCTGACCATTGAGGGTGACGCGGCCCTCGGTCACTAAGGCCTCGCAAGCCCGGCGCGAGCCGAGCCCGGCAGCGGCCAGATAACGATTGAGGCGCATGGCGAGAGGC
The DNA here is from genome assembly GCA_964250275.1 of uncultured Chthoniobacterales bacterium. Taxonomy (GTDB): domain Bacteria; phylum Verrucomicrobiota; class Verrucomicrobiia; order Chthoniobacterales; family SZAS-18; genus CAXUFU01. The sequence goes on from CAXUFU010000149.1 coordinate 1,095, forward strand.
GGCTGCTTGCTAGCTTGCGCCGCAAAGACGGCGACGGAGCGCCGCAGCACCAGGCTCCGTAACCCGGGCTGTTACGCCTCGGGTTTGGTCTTCGGCAAGCCGATGACGCTGGTACCAGCTTTGAAAACGCCGCGTTTCTTCATCAACTCGACGCGCTCGAAACGCTTGAGGACGTTGCGCTTGACCGTGATTTTAGAAGCGCCTTTGAGACTGCGATGCTGGGACATAATCTGTTGAACGTAAAGAAGCTGCGGCGAACGAGGCGATTTAAGGTGTCAGAACTCCGCGCGTTCGCAACGAGTTTTCGCTCTAGATGATTCCCAGTTTCATCTTGCCGGCCTCGGTGATCATGTGCTGGTTCCACGGCGGATCCCACACCAGCGCCACCTGCGCGTCGGACACTCCGGGAATGGTCAAGAGCTTGCTCTCCGCGTCCGCCGCGATCGATGGTCCCATGCCGCAGCCCGGAGCGGTCAGCGTCATCTGCACCTCCACCCGCGTACCGATGCCAGGCTGCTCCGGCGGGACGATGCGGCAATCGTACACGAGTCCCAGATCGACGATGTTCACCGGGATCTCGGGGTCGAAACAAGTTTTGAGTTTGTCCCAAGCCGCTTTCTCCTGGGTGGCCGGGTCGAGATTGATCTCGGCGGCGGGCACGGGCGCCTTGCTGCCGTCGGGCGTGAGGCCGAGCGCGTCGGCGTTCTGCTCGGTGATGCGAGCGAGGCCGGTCGGCGACGCCACGGTGTAGCTGCCGCCGAGGGACTGGGTCACCACCACCGTCATGCCGGCCGGTAGCGAGATGATGTTCCCGCTCGGGATCTGGATAGCTTCGACCTGGCGGTTGAGGGTGATCTCTGTGTTCTCGTGCATAAAATCTGATGTGGTAGGCGCAGAGTTGATCCCGTGAGTTCCGTCATCGAACTGGCGCGTTTCACGCGGAACCTCTGGCTGTAGCGGCGGTCTATGACCGTCGTGGACTGCGCTAGCATAGCACAACGTCTTCGACGGTCATAGAC
>CAXUFU010000149.1:2123-6595 GCA_964250275.1 uncultured Chthoniobacterales bacterium
ATCCCCGCCGCTACAGAGTCTCCGACGGTCACAGACCGCCGCTACAGCGTCTCCGGCGGTCATAGACCGCCGCTACAGCCGGAGTTGCGTGCGGGCGAACTCACGCCGGACCAGCCGGGTTGTCCATCAGCACCACCCGCACCTTCCGGCCCGTTTGTGTCGTGCCACCGGTCAGATGATCGTACAGCGTGGGCGCGTCGCTGGGCGCGGGAGCGACCGGGCCCGGGGCGGAGACGCCGGTGACCGCCACGGCGTTTTCCGGCGCCAGCGCCGAGCGCAAGGCGCCCTCCACCAACTGCGCGCAATGGATTTTCATCGGCGGCAGCGCGCCGAGCGGCGCAGCCAATTCTTCGCCCGAAAGTGAGAGCGCCTCGTCGATGGTCTTCCCGGCGATCAGTTCGGTGGCAACGCTGGCCACCGCGATGGCGGTTTGGCAACCGAAAGTCTGGAACGTGGCGCGGTCGATCACTTTCTTGCCGTCCTGCTCCTTGAACTTGACCCACATGCGCAGCATGTCCCCGCAATCCGGGCTGCCGACGGTGCCGATGGCGTCGGCCGCTTCCATTTCGCCGACGTTCTGCGGGTTTTGCTGGGCCGCTTTGATCCTGGCTTCGAGGTCTTCCATGGGTGCTCCTTATTCCAACTGATAGCGCGGCAAGCTCGCATCGACCTGTTGGCTCCAGGCGTCGATGCCGCCGAGCAGCGCCTTCACATTCGTAAAGCCGTGCCCGGCAAAGTAAGCCGCCGCGTCGAGGCTGCGCGCGCCCTGGTGATCGATCAAGACGATCAGACCCTCGAAGCGCGGCCACTGCATGAGGATGGTGTTCATCAGCTCCTGCGAAAAAAGCTCCGCGCCCGGGATGTGGACCGCGTCGTATTCCTCGCGGGTGCGGATATCCAGCAAATGCACCGGCTGCGTCTCGGCCGTCTCCATCAAGCTCCGCAACGCCCGCGGCTCGATCTGCATGGCGCGATCTTCCTCGCGGCTGGTCTCGAGATAGGCGCACACATCCTCGATGTCCATGTGCGGATTGCGCGCGCAGATCTGGGCCAGGGTCTCCGTCGGCGCAAACCCGCAACTGCTGCAGCCGCCCACGTGATACCGGCGGAAAAGCGCCCGTTGCGCGCCGGGATACTGGCCGAGCAAAACGCTCATGGTAAGATCCGGGTCGATGCCAGAGGTGGTAGCTGTCATGATCATGGGTTTTGGTTAGAGATCCGGGTCAGCCGAGCCGACGCTAAAACTCTCCGGCGGGCGTTCGGCCAGCGCTCCTTTGAGCGCATGCCAACCTAGCGTCGCGCACTTGATGCGCTGGGGGAACTTGCTGACGCCGCGCAGGAGCCGGAGGTCGCCAAGCGTCTTGGGCACTTCCGCTTCGGGCGTCTGGCCGGTGATCATGGCCTGGAAATCGTGCAACATCCCGGCGGCTTCCGCCCGCGTCCGGCCCTTGATTTTCTGCGTCATCATCGAGGCGGAAGCCATGCAAATGGAGCAGCCGCTGCCGGTAAAGCCCACGTTGTCGAGATGGTCTCCGGAAGCATCCAGCTTCAGGCTGAGCGCGATCTCGTCCCCGCAGGTCGGATTATCTCCGCTGACCGTGACCGTGGCTTCCGGCAGTGGCCCGAAATTCCGCGGCTTGCGCGAATGATCCAGGATCACCGCCTGATATAGCTCCTCAAAATCGAAATCCATGATTGCTGTCTCCCACCTGGCGCAACCTCACTGCTAGAACTCGTTACCTTGGTGATAACCTACCGGCTGAAAAAGATGCGGATTTTTTCCACCACCTCAATGAGCCGGTCTACTTCCTCCCGGGTGTTGTAGAAATAGAAACTCGCGCGTGCCGTGGATTTGACGCCGAGCTTGCGATGCAGCGGCTGGTTGCAATGGTGCCCGCCGCGCAAGGCGATGCCATGCTGGTCGGCCACGGTCACCACGTCGTGCGCGTGGACGTCCTCCAGGAGAAAGCTGACCAGCCCGGCCCGCTCCACGCCGGGCCCAAAAAGCCGCGTGCCGCCGAGCTCGCTCAAGCGGTTGTACGCGTAGGCGGCCAGCGCCTGATCGTGCGCGAAAATTGCGTCCCGCCCGATCCCGTCCAGATAATCCATGGCGGCGTGCAAACCCACCGCCCCGGCGATGTCCGGCGTGCCCGCCTCGAACCCGTGCGGCGCCGGCTTGTACTTGCTCGTTTGCCAATCGACCGTGGCGATCATTTCTCCGCCCCCCTGGTAAGGCGGCGTTTCCGCGAACTTTTCTTCCCGGCCGTACAAGACGCCGATGCCCGTGGGCCCGAGGATTTTATGGCCGCTGAACGCCAGAAAATCGCACCCGATCTCCTGCACGTCGACGCGGCAATGGCCGGCGGATTGCGCCGCGTCGACCAGCGTTGTGACCGCGAGCGCGCGCGCCCGGGCGCAGAGATCCGCCGCCGGGTTGACCGTGCCCATCGTGTTCGAGATGTGGGTGAAGGCAAAGAGCTTGACCTCGGGCGTGAGCAACTCGTCCAGCCGCGTGAGGTCCAGCAAGCCGCTGTCGCCCTGCACCGGCAGGAAGGTCAGAATCGCGCCGGTGCGCTGCGCCAGCATCTGCCAGGGGACCAGGTTGGAGTGGTGTTCCAGCTCCGTGAGCAGGATTTTATCGCCCGCCCGGATGTGGCGGCCGCCCCAGGCTGCTGCCACCAGGTTGATGGATTCCGTCGTCCCACGGGTGAAAACAATTTCATCCGGGTTGCGCGCATTGAGAAACTCCGCCGTCCGCAACCGGGCGCCTTCGTAGGCGGCCGTGGCGCGATTGCTCAGCTCGTGAATGCCGCGGTGGACGTTGCTGTGGTCGCGCTCGTAGTAGCGGCTGATGGCCTCGATCACCGCCCGCGGTTTCTGGCTGCTGGCGGCGCTGTCGAGATAAATCAGCCGACGGCCGTGCACTTCCTGCTCGAGGATCGGGAAATCTGCGCGCAAAGCGGCCCAATCGATCTCGGCGTGTTCTAGCGGGTCGTGCATGGCTTGGTGGGCTGCTCAACATAAGAGAACCGGGCGCGCAATACAAATGGCGCAAACGCCCCGCGACCTTGCTTGCCAGCCAGCCGCGGAGTTGCACGCTCCGCCTGGCCGGCGCAAACTCATCCCCGTGCTCGCGCTCACCGACGAACAAGTCCGTTGGTTCCGGCAGCGGCGCTCCGGGCTGGTCACGCCATTCGGCACGCCGGAGGAGGCCGCCGCGGGCTTGGCCGGCGTTCAGGCGCAGATCTTATCGGCAGCCACCCTCGCGCTCTGGAACCGCTCCGCGACCGGTGCTGAGACGGCCGTGGCACTGGCCGGCCGCCTCTTCGAGGCCCGTTCGCTCCTGCGGCTCTGGGGCCAGCGCCACACGCTGCATCTTTTTGCGAGTGCCGATTGGCCGGTCATCCATGCGGCCTTCGCCGGCCGCCGCACCTGGTGGGAACGGCAAGCCGCCAAGGGCGCCGAGATCGACCTGCTCGCCTATCGGGAAGGCACGGCGAGGGTGGGGGAGTTGCTCAAGGAGCGTGGCACCCTCAGCCGCAAGGAACTGCGCGCCGCGAACCTCGATCTGCCGCCGGCGCTCTTTTCGCCTTGGGGCGGCGTTTTCGCGGAGCTGGTGCGCACCGGCGTGGCTTGTCTCGCCCGGTGGGAAGGCGGCGAAGCGCGCTATGCGCACCGGGAGCATTGGCTGCCCGGCCACGTTTGGGAGCCGCGGACGTCGGCCGAGGCCATCGGTGAACTCGCGCGGCGTTATTTCCGTTGCTACGGACCTGCCAGCCTCGCCGACTTCGCTTATTGGCTCGGCTTGACCGGCGCGGCAGCCAGAGCGGGGATGGAGACCTGGCAAGAGGAACTCGTGCCCGTCGCGACCCCCGCTGGTGGCCGCCGCCGGCAGTTCGTCTGGTCGGCAGACGTGGCCGCGCTGACGGAGTCGCCGCCGGAGCGGGAGGAGTGGCCGGTGCGGATGCTCGGCCGGTTCGATCCGTTGTTGCTGGCGCACCGGGAGAAAGATTGGGTCGTCCCGGACGCTTACTACGACCGTGTCTGGCGTCCCGCGGGCCACATCGAGGGGGTGGTGCTCGAGCACGGCCGGGCTATCGCCACCTGGCGGTATGAGCGCGCGGTTAGCGGCAAGTTGACCGTGCGCGTCTTTCCTTTCCGGGCGCGGTTACCGGTCCGCGTCGGCCAAGCGGTACGCCGGCAATCCCGCGCCCTGGCCCGCTTTTTTGGTTTGAAGCTCACCAAGGTACGCGTCGAGCGTGCCGGATCGGTCGAGCGCTGAGATCGGCTAGAGGGGTGAACGGGCAGCGAAGCTGTCGTCGTCGTAAACAGGTAGGGGTCGGCTCTCCGAGCCATCCCATTTTTTTCCGGAGGCGTCGTTCGTAGCAACGGCTCTCCAGACAGTTTGGGACCGGGTCAGAGTGTATAGACCGGAGACATGGGTAACAGGTGGCCGGAGACATGGGTAACAC
>CAXUFU010000150.1:0-6594 GCA_964250275.1 uncultured Chthoniobacterales bacterium
GCTTCGCCTGCCGGGTACAGCGCCATCCCTGGCAGGCGGAGCGCCCGCCCTACAACTCGGAGGCCGCCTCCGCCAAGGGCAAGTGGCTACAGATTTTCTTACTCTGCTCAAGCTAGGCTCGGCTAGGCTAGAGATCAGTCGCGCTTTTTCCGGACAGCAAGGGACCGGGTCGGAGACCCATTCCTACCTTTCTTGGATGCCGCTACGCGGCTGGCGCTGTTTCCGCACCAGCAGAAGCCCGAGTTAATCGGCTGCCTCGGAACCGCCACCGGCATGGTTATGCGCGGAACGCATTTTCTCGAGGAGCGGCTTAATGGTCGGATCGGCACGGAGCATCGCCTCGTGCACGGCTTTCTGGTACGCGCGCCGATTCGTGCTCTTTTCAGCTTCCGCTGATTTGACGGCCGGATCCTGCATCGCTTTCTCACGCGCGGCTTTGACCCGCTCGCGTTCGTCCGGGGTGAGCGCGGCCATCCGGTCGTGCCGGCCGGCGTGCTTTTCGGCCTCGGCGTCGCCACCGGTGCTAGGGCTGGAAACCGACGGTGTAGCAGACGGCGCGGGGCTGTCCGATTGCGCGCGAACGGCGACCGGCAGGAGGAGGGCGGCAGAAGCGAGGCTCAAGGCGAGTAGGCGGGGGTGTGTAAGTTTCATAGGGTGTTTGCAGTTTGGGGGTTGCCTAAGGATCAACCCCTTGCCCAAGGCAAAGTTGCAGTTCGACTAGTATCGATGACGGCTGCTGGCGCGGCCGTAGGCTCACAAATGCAGCAGTTCCCGCTGCCAAGGCATGAGCAGATCGGCGGCGGCATCGGCTCGCACCGCCAGGCTCTCCAGAGTGGCACGGGCGGCGATGATCGAGGGATCCAGGTCCAACTCTGCCGCCGCTTTGTCGCGCACGGCCTTCAACGCCGCGGCGCGCTTTTCCTCTTCGCCCGTCCAGCGGCTAAAAGGCCGCTTGGCCAGAACGGGCCAGGCGCTCTCCGGCAGTTCGCGCGCTCGCTCCACCGCGGCGTACAAGCGCTCCTGGCGCCCTCCGCGCAAGTGCTCGAAGTGTGGCGTGTTCCCCACGGCGAACTCCTTGGCCGCCGCCAGCAGTTCCTCGTTGCGCAGGATGTGAAAGCTTGGCCGGTCAACCTGGCGGGCTTCCTGGTCTCGCCAATGCCACAGCTCCCGAAAAATCGCCGCGGATAGTCCGCGCAAGATGCCGCTGCCGGTGATGCGCCAGGCATCCTCGCCATCGCGCTCCTTTTCCACCGCGGCCTGGGCCAGGGCGCGGCTGCAACTCTGCTCGAACCAGCTCCAGCGCCCGAGTTCGCGCAGGCGCGTCTCCAGCCGATCCGCCAGCGCCAGCAGGTAGCGCGTGTCGTTCTGGGCGTAAGCCGCCATCGTGGCCGTGAGCGGGCGGCGCGCCCAATTCGCCTTTTGCGATCCCTTGGTCAGGGTCACCCCGAACTCCGCGCCGACCAACGCGGCATAGCTAAATTCCCGGCGGCCGATCAGCCGCGCGGCCAACATCGTGTCGAAGACCGCATCCGCGACGAAGCCGCCGGCGCGGCGCAGCAGGCGCAGATCATAGTCGGCGCCGTGCAGGACGATGAGCTTGCCCTGCAAAGCGGCGTAGAACGGGGCGAGCGAGAAATCCCCCAGAGGGTCGACCAGGGCGTGGATGTCCCCGGGCAGACTGAGCTGGATGAGGCAGAGTTTTTCGCGGTAAACGTGCAGGCTGTCCGCCTCGGTATCGAGCGCAACCCGCTCGACGGCAGCAATGTGCGGGAGAAGCTCGGCGAGTTGCGAATCGTTCGAGATCAAGAGGCGCGGGGCGGAAGGTCCAGTCGGCGCAAGCTAGTCGGGTCCACTCCTTTTGCAACCGCGCCGCTCAGGATTTCAGGCCGGCCAGCAACAATTCGGTGTTCGTTTTGGTGGCGAGCATGTTCTCCAAGAGGATTTCCATGCCTTCGAGCGGCGGCATGGCGGCGAGTTGTTTGCGCAGGAGTTGCACCCGCTGAAACTCGTCTGGGTGATAGAGTAATTCCTCCCGCCGGGTGCCGGATTTCATGATGTGAATGGCCGGATAGATGCGCTTGTCGACGAGCTCGCGGTCCAGGTGCAGCTCCATGTTCCCCGTGCCCTTGAACTCCTCGAAAATAACCTCGTCCGCGCGGCTGCCGGTATCGACCAGCGCGGTGGCCAGGATGGTGAGGCTGCCGCCTTCCTCCGTTTTGCGCGCGGCGCTGAAAAAGCGCTTCGGCTTAATCAAAGCTTTCGCCTCCAGGCCGCCGCTCATGAGCCGGCCTTTGCCGGATTGCAGCGAATTATAGCTGCGCGCCAGGCGGGTGATGCTGTCGAGCAGGATGACGACATGCCGGCCCAGCTCGACCAGCCGCTTGGCGCGTTCGCAGACCAGTTCCGCCACCTGGATATGGCGCGTGGCCGGTTCATCGAAAGTCGAACTGAAAACATCCGCGTCGATCTCCGCCTTGAAATCGGTGACTTCCTCCGGGCGTTCGTCGACCAGGAGCAGCATCAGGTGGATCTCCGGCGAGGCTGCGCGGATGGCTTTGGCGATGTGCTTGAGCAGGATCGTCTTGCCGGTGCGCGGCGGCGCCAGGATCAAACCGCGCTGCCCGCGGCCAAGGGTCGCAACCAGATCAATGGCCCGCACGGTGGGCACGGTGTAGCGCGGGCTTTCCAGGATGATCCGCTCGCTCGGGAAAAGGGGCGTCAATGCGTCGAAAGCCTTGGGCGCCGTCCATTTCTCCACAGGAATGCCTTCGATGGCCGTCACCTGGTCGAGCGCGGTGAACCTCTCCTTGTCCCGGGGCGTGCGCAACGTGCCGGCCACCCGGTTGCCGGGGCGGAGCCCGAACTGCCGGATCACCGCCGCGGGGACGTAGATGTCCGCCGGCGACGGAACGAAGCTGGTTTCAATCGAGCGGAGCAGAGCAAAGGAGTCGGCGCCAAACTCCAGGACGCCGTCCGCGACCACGGGCACGCCGCGCGCGAGCCAAGCGCGGCCGATGTCGCAGGCGAGTTGCTGCCGGTGGCGCGACGGGCTCAGCCGGAGGCCCAACTGACGCGCCAACTCGAGCAGCGTCTCGAGCGAAGCGCGGTGTAACTCCGCCAAATCGCCTGGCGCGGGAAGCGAAGCGCCAACGTTGGCGGCAGGTTCAGTCGACATGGCGGAGTGAGTTAGGCCGGCGTGCGGGCCGGAGATATCTGACAGCATGCGCGGTGGAAGCGCGCCTTGGCACGGGTCCGGGAGCCTTGGAGCGATCAGCAGAGAAGCTCTAGAACGTTGGCGCAAAGTTCACCCTGGCTGCGCAGATTATCGAGGGGACCTTCATTCCAAATCAAGTGGTCGCAGAGCCGGATTTTCTCGGAGAGATCCCATTGGCTGGCAATGATCTGCCCAGCCATTTCCGCTTCCAAGCGTCGTTCACCGGTGAGCCGGCGCATTTGCGTTTCCCGTCCGCAGCCTACCACAATCGTGCGGTCGAAGTACGGTGCGGCGGCAGTTTCATACAGAAGCGGAATCTCCACCAGTAATACCCTGTCAGGTCTATTTTGCAACTGCTCTCGCATCCAGCCCTGCCAACTCGCGCGCACGCGGGGATGGACGATAGCCTCCAGCCGGGTGCGCTCTGTGCGGTCCGCGAAAACCCGCTGACGCAAGGCGGCGCGATCAATGACGCCTTCTGTGGTAAAGACACCGGGACCAAACTCGGCGCGCACCTCGCTCGCCACGGCTTCGTCGTGGCGCAAGAGATCGCGCGCGCAGGCGTCCGAATCGAAAACGGCAGCACCGAGCTGGGCGGCGAGCAGCGCGGTGAGCGTGGATTTCCCGCTCGCCACGCCCCCGGTGATTCCGATGGCCGGCATGAGGGTAAGCGCCGCGGCGGCGAAACGCGGGCGCCACGGAACCGCCGTTGGCGTGGCTTCCGCTCCGCCTTTTGAGGGGCGGTTACTTCTTGGCCGGGAACAGCGGCATCGGTGCGGTGGGCGTCACATAATTGTCAGGACCCGCCAGAGGCTGCACCTGCTCTTCTTCTTCCTCGTTATTGAGGATGTTTTGACCGCTGGGATCAATCAGGCGCGCGGTCACGAAGATAATCAGGTTCCGCTTGATGTTCTGATCGACCTTGCTGCGGAACAAACGCCCGATCAACGGTACGTCTCCGAGCACCGGCACCTTGTCGTTGACCTTCTGGATGTCCTCGCGCACCAAGCCGCCGAGGACCACCGTTGAGCCGTCGTAAACGCTCACGCTCGTCGACACCTTGCGGACGTCGAAGATGGGTTGATTGATGACGTTCGGAGTCAGGACGCTCGTGGTAGCCATGCCGAGCGCGTTGGTGGAGGTCGTCTGAATGGGGCTGCCGTAATTGACGAAGCCATCAAATTCAACAACCTGCGGCTCCAGGTTCATATCGATGGTGAAGTTGTCCGGCCCAATAACCGGCTCGACCTCCAGCGAGACACCTGTGTTGCGCTTTTCGAAGTTGGTCGGCGTGGTCGGAGTGACCGGGAAGGAGGGAGCAGAGCTGCCACCCGAGCCGAGGATCCCACCGGCAGTGGAGCCGATGGTCTGCGGAATCTGCGGCGGCTGGAACTGGGTCGGATAGAGGAACTCACGAATGATTTCAATGGTCGCTTTTTGCCCGCTCTTGGTGGTAACCCGCGGCGCGCTAAGCAAATCAACGCCTTTCTGTTGGTTCAACGCGCGCACCACGACCTGAAACTGAGGATCGGTAAAGACACCGGCAATGCTAAAGACCGCGGGCGCCGCACCCGTCGCCGCGCCGCCGGAAAGAAGCGAATCAATCGCGTCCGAGGTGATGGCGTAAGAGCCGGTGCGATTGCCGGCCGTCACCGGCGCCTCGCCCACATTCGTCCCGTTCGGGTTGACGAACCCGACGTCCGAGCTGCTGATCGTGCGCTGATCGCCGGAAGTGCCGCCTCCGAAGAAAACGCGGGAATTTCCGAACAGGGTCGACTGGCCCAGACCCACATCAAAGCTCAGTTCCTTCAGGTTATCCTGGGTCACCTCGATGAACTTCGACTCGATCTCGACCTGTTTGATCACCGTCTGGTTTTCCTGCACCAGGCTCTCGATCAGATCGATGTTTTCCTGCGTGTTCCGGACCACGAGTTTGCTGGTGGCAGCGAGGTAGGTGGCACTGGCGCCGGGAGGGAAAGTCACGCCGCTGGATTCGAGGAACGTCTTGGCGTCCTGGCGCGTGATAACGGCTGTGCCGGCGCCGGTGATATCCCGGTTGCCGCCGCCGCCACCCGCCGTGGCTGAGACCGCCGCTTCATCGAGCGCGGACCGGCCTCCGCCGGTCGTGACGTTGCTGATGAAATTCGGCGGGACCTTGAACTCCGCCGTGATCAGAGCATCGGTCAATTCGGTGAGCGGTACGATAGAGACGGCATACGGCTCGACCTTCACCTTCAAGCCGGCCTGGCTGGCGACGTACCGCAACGCTTCCAAAAGCGGAATGCGGCTCAGCGTCAAGGAGATCCGGGTGTTGGCCGAAGGAACTGCGCCGACCGGACTAGGACCTGCTCCCGTGGTCGCGCCGGCGTCCGCGGCCGCCGGCAATCCCGGAATGCCGGCGTCGGTCGGAGCGGCGGCCGCGGGCCGAGGGGCCGTGGCGCCGACTCCGGGCAGCTTTAGCAAGATGTTGATGCCGCGATTGGCGGGATCGGGATCATTATCGAGGCGCTGGCTTTCCTGGCGCAGAAATTCGATGGCGTCACTGATGGTGGTCGAGCGGAACTCGATGTTGGGGATTATAATGCTTTGCAGCTTGCGGTTGATGGCCGCGGTGCCCTGGTCGTCGCGGACGGTGCGAACGCCTTTGCGAGGATCGACGTCCAGCCCGTACTTGTGCACTGGCAAAGCCCAACCTTGGGTGACATCGGAATAAAGCCGTGCGCGTGTCTCGTCGTAGGCAGCTTCACCGTAATGCTCCCGGGCGTTGTCAATGCGTTCTTCACCCTTGCGGGCGGCGATATTTGTCGGATCGAGGGCGAGCACCTGCTCGTAGCGCTTGAACGCCAACTGGTAGCGGGCGCTGTCATAGAAGCCCTGGGCTTCATTAAGCAACTGCTTGACCTGCTGGACCTTATCGATGAACTTCGGCGTGATCGTCTGGTTATAGTAGGTCGGATCTTCCAGATTCTTGAGCAGGGTCAAAGCCGGCTTGTACCCGGGATCGTACTCGGGCCGGAGGATGACCTTGGTGACCGCTTCGGCATCGACGTAGCGGCCTTCGATGATGCGCTGGTTTGCCAGCTTGAGGGTGGCGTCGAAAAACTTCTTCAGGGCGTCGGCGCGCCGGTCGGCAGTGGCCGGCGCGTCCGGCAGCGAGTCGACGGCGGTCCGATACTCTCGCATCGCCTGCTCGTAATCCAGACGGATCATGTCCTGATCGCCGCGCTTCAACGCGTCTTCGGCGGCGACCGCAAGGTTTTGGCGGCGCGTGATCTCCATTTCGGACGTCGCTTGCAAGTTGCGCTGCGCTTGGGTCAAAGGTGTGGCGCCAAACATCAAAGAGCCGGCCAAGGCAGCACGATAAAGGGGGGGGAGCGGAC
>CAXUFU010000151.1:0-2602 GCA_964250275.1 uncultured Chthoniobacterales bacterium
CTCAACATCGACGTGGCCGAGCAAGAGGTTCAGCAAGCCATCAACGCTGCCGGGACTTATCTGCCCGCGGATCTGCCGAACCCGCCCATCTACAGCAAGACGAATCCCGCGGACGCGCCGATCATGACGCTGGCGCTCACCTCGGATACCCTGCCTCTCTCCCAAATCGAGGATCTGGCCGATACCCGCCTGGCGCAGAAGATTTCCCAGGTCTCGGGCGTCGGCCTGGTGAGCATCAACGGCGGCCAGAAGCCGGCCGTCCGCATCCAGGCAAACCCGACCGCGCTCGCGTCGTACGGCGTCAACCTCGAAGACATCCGCAACGCCATCTCGGCCGCCAACGTCAATCAGGCCAAGGGCAGCTTTGACGGCCTTTCCCAGGCCTACCAAATCGGCGCGAACGATCAGTTGCTCGATAGCAGCGGCTACAAGAGCCTGATCGTTACCTACAAAAACAACGCTCCGGTGCGTCTTTCCGACGTGGCGGTGGTCAAGGACGGCACGGAGAACAATCAGCAGGCCGCCTGGGAAAATCAAACACCGGCCATCATCCTGAACATCCAGCGGCAACCCGGCGCCAATATCATCGCGGTAGTCGATCATATTACCCAGTTGCTGCCGAAACTGCGGCTCTCGCTGCCCGCTTCGGTGCACATCACGACGCTGACCGATCGCACCGGGACCATCCGGGCTTCGGTCGCCGACGTGAAGTTCGAGCTTCTGCTCACCGCGCTGCTCGTCATCGCGGTGATCTTCGTCTTTTTGCGCACCTGGCAGGCGACGCTGATCGCCGCCTTCGCCTTGCCGCTGTCGCTCGTGGGCACCTGCGCTGCCATGTACATGTTCGGGTTCAGCGTCAACAACCTGACGCTGATGGCGATGACGATCTCGACCGGGTTCGTGGTCGATGACGCCATCGTCATGATCGAGAACATCGTGCGCTACATCGAGATGGGCGAGAAGCCGCTCGAGGCCGCGCTCAAAGGCGCCGGCCAGATCGGGTTTACCATCGTGGCGCTGACTATTTCCCTGATCGCGGTGCTGATCCCGCTGCTGTTCATGCGCGATATCGTCGGGCGCTTGTTCCGCGAGTTTGCCATTACTTTGAGCATCACCATTCTGGTCTCGGCGGTTGTCTCCCTCACGCTGACGCCGATGCTTTCCGCGCGGCTGCTGCGAGACCAGGAACACGCCAAGCACGGCCGGCTCTACCAGTTTTCCGAGGACATCTTCAATTGGGTCATCAATTTCTACGGCAGGACGCTGCAGGTGGTCCTGCGCTTTCAGCCGCTCGTCCTCTTGATCGCCGTGGCGACCCTGGTTTTCACGGTCTTCCTCTACATCGTCATCCCCAAAGGCTTTTTCCCGGTCCAGGATACCGGTGAAATCCAGGGCATCTCGGAGGCGGACCAGAGCGCCTCGTTCCCGGCCATGGCGCAGCGCCAGCAGGAGCTGGCCAAGGTCATCTTGCAGGATCCGGCCGTCGAGAGCCTCTCCTCTTTCATTGGCGTGGACGGCACCAATGTCACGCTCAACGAGGGCCGCATCCAGATCAACCTCAAGCCGATCGAGCAACGGCATATCAGCGCCAGCGACTTGATCAAGCGCCTGCAGAAGTCCGTGGAAAAAGTCCCCGGCATCACGCTCTACATGCAGCCGGTGCAAGACTTGAGCGTGGACGATCGAGTCAGCCGGACCGAATACCAGTACACGCTGGAAGATCCGAACCCGGTCGAGTTGAACACCTGGGCGCCGCGATTGGTGGCCAAGCTCCAGGCGCTGCCCGACCTGGCGGATGTCGCCAGCGACCAGCAGAGCGCCGGGCTGCGCTCGTCTCTGACCATGGACCGGGATACGGCGTCCCGGCTCGGGCTGACGACTTCTTCCATCGACAACACGCTCTACGATGCGTTTGGCCAGCGGCAGGTCTCCACCATCTTTACCCAGCTCAACCAGTACCACGTCATCCTCGAGGTCAATCCCATCTACCAACAGGGTCCCCAGGATCTGAGCCACGTCTTCATCACTCCCTCCAGCGGCACGACGGCCGCGGCCACTTCCACCAGTTCGACCGGCGGGCCTACCTTTGTGGCCGGCAGCACGACGGCGGCGACCACTTCCGTGACGAACACGACGGGCACGCAGCCTTCTTTGACGGCCGCGCCGCTCAGCGCGTTTGCCAGTTGGAAAACGGAAGCCGGCGCGCTCACGGTCAACCATCAAGGCCAGTTTCCGGTCACCACCATCTCGTTCAACCTCGCGCCCGGCGCGTCGTTGAGCGCCGCGGTCGAGGGGATCGAAAAAGCCAAGGCGGATTTGCACATGCCTGCCAGCATCGCCGCCGCCTTCCAAGGGACGACGGAAGCGTTCCAAAATTCGCTGAGCTCCGAACCACTCCTGATTCTCGGCGCGCTGGTCACGGTCTACATCATCCTGGGCGTTTTGTACGAAAGCTTCATCCACCCGATCACGATTCTTTCGACTTTGCCCTCGGCCGGTGTCGGCGCGTTGCTGGCGTTGATGCTTTTCCACATCGATCTGAACGTCATTTCGCTGATTGGCATCATTTTGCTCATCGGCATCGTCAAAAAGAACGCCATCC
>CAXUFU010000151.1:2612-6591 GCA_964250275.1 uncultured Chthoniobacterales bacterium
GATGATCGACTTTGCCATTTCGGCCGAGCGCGAGGACGGGATGGCCCCGGAGGAAGCGATTTACCAGGCCTGTTTGCTGCGTTTCCGGCCCATCATGATGACGACGCTGGCCGCCTTGCTCGGCGGCCTGCCGCTCGCGCTGGGCACCGGCATGGGCGCGGAACTGCGGCGCCCGCTGGGCATCTCCATCGTCGGCGGCCTCATCTTGAGCCAGATCTTGACCCTCTACACGACGCCGGTCATCTATCTCTTCTTTGACCGGCTCGGGCGGAAATCCTTTTTCGGTACCGGGACCGGCCAGCATGAGTCGGAGGAGGGCCAGGAGGAAGCGGTGCCTGAGCCGGAACCCGCCGGAAGCCGATGAACATTTCGGCCCCGTTTGTCCGGCGTCCGGTCGGCACCACCCTGCTGACGATTGCCATTGCCTTGGCCGGCGGTGTGGCGTTTTACCTCCTGCCCGTCTCGCCGCTGCCGCAGGTGGATTTCCCCACCATCTCTGTGGGCGCGAGCTTGCCCGGGGCGAGTCCGGAAACCATGGCGGCCTCGGTGGCGACGCCGCTCGAGCGGCAGTTCGGCCGCATCGCGGGCGTCACGGAGATGACGTCTTCGAGTACGCTGGGCACCACCGGCATCACGCTGCAATTCGACTTGAGCCGCGATATCGACGGCGCGGCGCGCGATGTCGAGGCCGCCATCAACGCCGCTCGCGGCAACCTGCCGACCGATCTGCCCGGCAATCCGACCTACCGCAAGGTCAACCCGGCCGATTCGCCCATCATGATCCTGGCGCTGACCTCGTCGATTTACGACAAGGGTCAGATGTACGACGCCGCGTCGACCGTGCTGGCGCAAAAGCTCTCGCAGGTCGGCGGGGTGGGGCAAGTAATCGTCGGCGGGAGCTCACTGCCCGCGGTGCGGGTGGAACTGAATCCGCTCGCCCTGAACAAGTACGGGTTGGGGCTCGAACAGGTGCGCAGCGCCCTCTCCGGCGCCAACGCCAACCTGCCCAAGGGCCATTTCGGCAACGCCACGCACACCTGGACGATCCAGGACAACGACCAGCTCTTTCACGCCCTCCAGTACAAGCCGCTGATCATCGCCTACCACAACGGCGCTCCCGTCCGCGTCGGTGACGTCGCCGATGTGGTGGATTCCGTCGCGGATATTCGCAACGCCGGCTACTGCAACGGCAAGCCCTCGGTCTTGCTCATCATCTTCCGCCAGCCCGGCGCCAACATCATCAAGGCCGTCGACAACATCAACGCCGTCCTGCCGACCCTGCGCGCGGAAATCCCGAAGGGGATCGATCTGACGACGGTCACCGATCAAACGACGACCATCAAGGCGTCCATCCATGACGTGGAGTTCACGCTGCTGGTCGCGGTGCTCCTGGTCATCCTGGTGGTCTTCGTCTTCCTGCGCAACTTGCGCACGATGTTCATCCCGGGCGTGGCGGTGCCGGTCTCGTTGATCGGCACCTTCGGCGTGATGTACCTCTGCGGCTACAGCCTGGATAACCTGTCGCTCATGGCGCTGACCATCTCGACCGGGTTCGTCGTCGATGACGCCATCGTGGTGGTGGAAAATATCATGCGCTACGTGGAGCAGGGCATGTCGCCTTTCGACGCGGCTTTGCGCGGGTCGAGCGAGATCGGGTTTACGGTCCTGTCCATCAGCATTTCGCTGATCGCCGTGTTCACGCCCATCCTGCTCATGGGCGGCATTGTCGGCCGGCTCTTCCGGGAGTTTGCCGTGACGCTCTCGGTGGCCATCCTGGTCTCGATGGTGATTTCGCTCACCACGACGCCCATGATGTGCGCCCTGTTGCTCAAGCCGGAAAAGGATCATTCCCACGGCAAGATCTTCCAGGCGTCCGAATGGGTGTTCAACCGCATGCTGTGGCTCTACGAGACCTCTCTCGCCCGCGTGCTGTTGCACCCGCTGCTGACGATTTTGACGCTCATCGGGTTCCTGTTCTTGAACTTATATCTGTTCGTGATCGTGCCAAAAGGCTTTTTCCCGCAGCAGGATACCGGGCGTCTCAACGGCGCCGTGCTGGCCGATCAAGCCACCTCGTTCCAGGCGATGAACCAGCGGCTGCAGCAGCTCATGAAGATCGTCGAGTCAGACCCTGCTGTGTCCAACCTGGTGGGCTTCACCGGCGGCGGCGGAGGCACTTCGACGAATACCGCACGCATGTTTATCTCGCTCAAACCCCTGGACGAGCGCAAGGGCGCCGACGCCGATACCGTCATCGGCCGGCTCCGGCCCAAGCTGGCCCGCGTGCCCGGCGCGACGCTTTACTTGCAGTCCTCGCAGGATCTGCGCATCGGCGGCCGTTCGAGCAACGCCTTGTACCAGTACACGTTGCAAAGTGACAACTACGGCGATGTCTCGACCTGGGCGCCCAAGCTCATGAAGAGTTTGCAGAAAATTCCCATCCTGACCGACGTGAACAGCGATCAGCAAAACAACGGCATGCAGGCCATGCTGACCTATGACCGGGACACTGCCGGGCGCTTCGGCATCACTTCTCAATTGCTCGACAACACGCTTTATGACGCCTTCGGCCAGCGGCCGGTCTCGGTCATGTACACGGCGCTCAACCAGTACCAGGTGATCATGGAGGCGGCGCCAAAGTACTGGCAGAATCCCGCGGGCTTGCGCGATATCTACGTGTATTCGGCCACCGGCACGGAAGTGCCTTTGAGCGCGCTGGCGCATTACGCGACCACCACCGCGCCGCTCACCATCAACCACCAGAGCCAGTTTGCCTGCGTGACCCTGTCCTTCAATCTCGCTCCGGGCAAAGCGCTCGGCGACGCGGAAACCGCCATCGATAAAGCGCAGGCGGAGATCGGCATGCCATCGTCGGTGCGCGGCAGTTTTCAAGGCACCGCCCAGGCTTACCAGTCCTCCTTGTCGAACGAGAAAATCCTCATCGTGGCGGCGCTGGCGGCCGTGTATATCGTGCTCGGCATCCTCTACGAAAGTTTCATTCATCCGATCACCATCCTCACCACTCTGCCCTCGGCGGCGGTCGGCGCGGCCTTGGCGCTGCTGGTGACCGGGACCGACCTGAGCTTGATCGCGGTCATCGGCATCATTTTGTTGATTGGCATCGTCAAGAAGAACGCGATCATGATGATCGATTTTGCTTTGGCCGCGGAACGGCAGGAAGGTAAGAACTCGCGCGATGCCATCTTTGAGGCCTGCCGACTGCGTTTCCGCCCGATCATGATGACGACGCTCGCGGCCATGTTCGGCGCCTTGCCGCTGGCGCTCGATACCGGCACCGGCGCCGAACTGCGCCGGCCGCTCGGGTTTACGATCATCGGCGGCCTGATCATGAGCCAGATCCTGACCCTTTACACGACCCCGGTGATCTACCTCTATTGGGACCGCCTCGCGCTCTGGTGGAATCCTGCCAACGAAGCGGCTGAACCCAAGGAAGCTCGGAGTGAGCCGGTGGGGCACGCCGCTTAGACTTTACCAGAAACCCGTGCCACGAAGTTCTACTCCTCCTCGCCCGATCGTCTTTTGCCACTGCCTGCGGGTGCTCGCCTGGACCGGCCTCGCGCTGGGGCTCGGCGCCTGCGCGGTGGGTCCGACTTATCAGCGCCCGCCGGTGGACACGCCGGCGACTTACAAGCAGGCCGGCAATTGGAAGCCGGCTCATCCGCAGGACGATCAGATCCGCGGAAAATGGTGGGAGATCTACCACGATCCCCAGCTCAACGCGTTGGAAGATCAGGTCAACATCTCCAACCAAAACGTGTTGATGTACGAGGCGCAGTTCTTCGAAGCGGCGGCGGCGGTAAAAGTCGCGCGCGCGGCTTTGTTTCCCACCATTACCGCTTCGCCCAGTTTTAATGAGTCGAAGTCTTCGAGCAGCGGCCGCGGCAGCACCGCCATTGCCACGGGTACCGGGACAAGCACCAGCACCGGCACGGGTACCGGGGTTGGGACGGGCACGGGC
>CAXUFU010000152.1:0-6563 GCA_964250275.1 uncultured Chthoniobacterales bacterium
CTTGGGGATTGTAGCGGGGCCTACTTCAATCTCGTGCCGCACGATCGCGCTTCCCGGCTGGCCTCTCGCTGCTCTGATTTATCCTTTGGCCGCTTGCCAGCGTCAGACCGGCGCGCAGATGGAACGTGTAGAGCAGGCCATCGGGCGAAACGTCCCAGCTTTCGGCCGGGAAGTTTATGATGTCATGGCGGCTATCGCTAGGCGCAACGTCAGCTTTCAGTCTGTACAGGCCGTTCGTGCACCACTTCTTTGGCAGCTTTGTCGTCGCGCACGCCGAGGAAAACGGGTTGGCGCAAGCCGCCGTCGTGCGTCCATTCGGAGAAGCGGACCTGGCAAACCAAGTCGGGGTCCAGCCAGGTGCACTTGCGCATGTCGGCGGCGGTGACTCCGGCGCCCCAGCGGCCTGAACTCGCGGCCGGGAGGTTCACAAACGGGCAATCTTTCCGGCGCAAAGGTTGGAACTGTTTGTGTAGCTGTTGCAGGCGCGCCGAACCGAAACCGGTGCCTACCTTGGCGGCAAACATCAGTTTGCCGGCTTCATAGTAGCCGACCAATAGTGCGCCGAAATACTTGCGGCTGCCACCGGGCTCCGTGTAGCCGCCGATGACGAACTCTTGTTCGTTCAGCAGCCGGAACTTTTGCCAGGTCGCGCTGCGTCGGCCCGTCTCGTAGACGGAGTCGCGTAGTTTGGCCAGGAGCCCCTCCAGACCCAAGCGGCGAACTTCTTCGACCAGGCGCACCGGTTCGCCTTCGAGGCTGGCCGAAAAACGCAACATGCCGCCCGCGGGTTGGCCGGCGAGCAGTTGACCCAGGAGCGTCTTGCGCTCGGTCACCGGCAGCTTCCGCAAGTCCCGCCCTTCCAGTTGCAGGAGATCAAAGAGGTAATAACAAAGCGCGAGCGGCACCGAAGTATTGCCCGAGTTTTGCAGGAGTTGGAACGAGGGCCGGCCTCGTGCATCGAGCGCGACCACTTCGCCGTCGAGCACCGCGCTCGTGCAGGGAAGGGTCGCCACGGCGGCGGCAACATCCGGGAAGTTGAGCGGCTTTTTGCTCGCGCTCCATAGTTCCGCCACATCGCCGCCTTTGAGGGCCAGTGCCCGGTAGCCGTCGAACTTGATCTCGTACAACCATTGGGTCGTGTCCGGCGGTAGCGCAGCGACGAGCACCGGTTTCATCGGCGCGATGAACGCCGGCAGCTCGACCCCAGCCGAAGCGCGCGGCGCAGCCTTGGATTTGGCGGTGGCGGCGGGAGCGGGGCGCGCGGGCTTGGCGGCTGCCTTCGGGCTGGGCTTGCCGTTCCACACCGGCGCGTCAACCGCCGTGGCGATTTCTGCCATGGTCCGTCCTGTCACTGCGGAAAGGTCCGCCTTGGCCGCGTCGAAACCTGCCAGGTCATCGCCCGTTTTGAGCAGCAGCCATTCGTGCTTGTCGGTTCGGTCCTTCATGCGCACGAGAGTCCACTCACCGCGCAGTTTCTGGCCGTCGAGCCCCAGGTGCAGCATGCCGGCTTCCCAGGCCGTGCGCGGTTCGCCCCCCATCAAAAAATACGTGCCGAAATCCCAGACCATCACCGTCCCGCCGCCATAGTTCCCGGCCGGGATGATGCCCTCAAAGGACGCGTAGTCGAGCGGATGATCTTCCACCTCGACCGCCAAACGCTTTTCGCCCTTGCGCATCGGCATGCCTTTCGGCACCGCCCAGGACTTCAGCGTCCCGCCGATCTCCAGGCGGAAATCATAATGCAGCCGCGTGGCGTCGTGTTTTTGGATAACGAATGAATCGTCCGCTAGCGCCCGCGGGTTGGCCGGACCGGGCCGTGGTTCGGAAGTCTGTTGGAAGTTGCGCTTCCGTTCGTACTCGGCCAGGGAGGCTTTGGCGGATTTCGGCACGCGGTGACCTCCAATTGCCCGGTTGTTCAGGCCGCTTTCTTGCGCGCCGGCTTGGCGGGTTGCTTCGGCTCGGTCTTGCCGCTCGGCTTTGCCTTCTTGGCGCCAGAGGAAGCGGTGGCCTGATCCAGGCTTTGCTGCAAGACGCTCACCAGATCGATGACATTGGTTGCCGGCTTGCCGCCGGTCTTACCGGGCACCTTCGGCACGTCCTTGCCGCCGGCGGCGATTTTTTCGTCGATCACCTTGAGCATCGCGACCCGGTAATCGTCTTCGTAGCGTTGCGGATCCCAGGGCCGGGTCAGGCTGCCAATCAACGCCGTGGCCATCTCCAACTCTTTCGGGCCGACTTTGCCGCCTTCCGGCTTCTTCAGCGCGTCCGACGAGACGATTTCATCGGCGAAATGCATCAGCTCCAGCACCAGGAAATCACCGTTTGGCTTGACCGAGGCGAGGTGTTGCCGGGTGCGGATCACGACCTTGGCGATGCCGACTTTGCCACTCTTTTGCAGCGCCTCTTTAAGCAGGCCGTACGCTTTGTCCGCGCCGCGCCCGGCCTCCATATAGTAGGGCTTCTGGAAGTGCATCGGGTTGACCTCCGCCAGTTCCACAAAATCAACGATGTCCACCGACTGCGTGGCTTCGATATCGACCCGCTTGAAGTCTTCCTCCCGCAAGACGATGAACTTGCCTTTCTCGTATTCGTAACCCTTGACAATTTCGTCCCAGGGGACTTCCTTGCCGTCGGTCTGGGCGACCCGGCGAAAATTGATCGGGCTCAAGTCTGACTTGCGCAGCAGGGCGAAGTGCAGCTCCTCCGACTTGGTCGCCGGATAAAGCGAGATGGGGATGTTGACCAACCCAAAGCTGATCGATCCTTTCCAGATGGCCCGCATAGTTGGAAATACAATCGGCTCTCCCCTGCCCTGCGGACGCGCAAAGCAGAAGACTGGCGCTGCCGCTGGAGCGATGCCGCCGGTATGCGGGCACCGGTGTCCCAAGTGGCGTGATTGACACCGGAGCGGCTCAGGCTAGTCTGACTTCCATGGGCGATAAATCACCGAAGGCCAACCAAAAGGCAAAGTCACAGCAGCAGGCGAAAGCCGGCAGCGAAAAGAACAAGAAGGACCAAGCGGCCGCGGCCAAACAGGTCGTCAAGACCAAGAAGTAGGATCGGCCAAGCGTGGCAGCTCGAGCGGCAGTCAGGTTGTAGGGCGGGCGCCCCGTCTGCCGAGTTTTCAGACGCCGTCCGGCGGGCAAAGCGCCCGCCCTGCAGCCTGACTGCCGCCTTCCGGTCAGCTACATCTGCGAACGGAGCAACGCAGCTGCGGCGTCTACGACCTTCTGGCCTTGGGAGCGGGATTCCCACTCCGCGTACGTGATCTCTCGCGCTTGGCGCTTGTCCGCCGCGAAGACCTGCATTTGCTCGCGGCCAAACTCCTCGTCCAAGACATTCAGGTTCGCTTCATCGTTGAGCCGGAAGGAGCGGTTATCGAAATTGGCTGACCCAACGCTGACCCAGGCGCCGTCGACGATCAGCAGCTTGCAGTGCAGCATCGTCGGCTGGAACTCGAAAAACCGCACCCCGCTCCGCAATAACGCTCCCCAGCGCGTGCGCGACGCATCCCGCACGAATTGTTTGTCGATGTGCGGCCCGGGCACCAGGATTTCCACCTTCACGCCGCGCCGGCTGGCATCGACCAGCGTCTGCAAAGTCAGATCGTCAGGCACGAAGTAGGCGTTGGCCAGGCAGATGCTCTGGCGCGCGGCGGCAATCGAAAAAAGAAACATGAGCCGCGCCGAATCGCTGCCCTCGTGCGGCGCGCTCTTGAACATCTGGCAGCGTTGGGTGCCGGCCTCGGGCAACTCCGGGAAATACTCGTCCCCGTGCAGCACCGTCGCCCGCATCTTCATCCAGTTGTCGACGAACGCACTCTGCATTTGGGCGACCACCGGGCCTTCGACCTGATAGTGGCTATCGCGCCAATGCCCGAGCGCATCGCCGCGCCCGTCCCAGTTATCGGCGATGCCGACTCCGCCCGTAAAGCCGAGACGGCCATCGGCAACTAGGAGCTTGCGATGGGTCCGGTTATTGACCCGGTCAATGTCGTAAGGCTCGACGACGTTATAAATTTCCACCTGCACGCCCGCGTCTCGCATGCGCCGGACGAGCGCACTGCGGATGCAATTGCAGCCAAGGCCATCGAGCAGCACGTGGACCTTCACACCCGCCCGGGCGCGTGCACACAGAGCGGCGGAGAACCGGGCCGCGATTTCCCCTTCCCAGTAGATGAAACTTTCCAGGGTGAGGCTCCGGCGCGCACCGGTGATGGCAGCGAGCATGGCCGGGAAGATTTCGATCCCATTTTGCAGGGCGCGCACGCGGTTGCCGTTAAGAATGGCCGGACCGAGTAACTGACCCATCGAACGCTCGAATTGCGGATCACTGACGCCGTAGTCGAGCTTGATCTCGTGGCTGATTTTCTTTCGGGATGAAATTGCGGGCGATGAGCGTCCCGAGCGCTCCCGCTGCTGCCCCAAAGCCGAACCAGGTAACGGGGTGAACGGGGCGAGTTTGGTGGCCGGACATAAAATACGGCAAACATGCCCGGGAGCAGCGTGATGTCCAACCGGATGCAGGGTTTAGGCAGAAACGTAGCCCCCGCGAAGCGCTCCAAAAAAAGATGGGGATGGGTCTCCTGACCCGGTCCCTTGCTGTCTGGCAACCGCTCTAGTGCAACGGGTCGCGCCGAGCGATCGGGACGGTTTTGCAGACAGTCAGGGACCGGCTTGGAAAGCCATCCCTACCTAAATTTTTGGAGCCGCTTCGCGGCTGCTGCACACGCGTTAAAGCAGAGTAAGAGAATCTGTAGACACTGGCCCTTTGCTTAGGCCTCCTAGTTGTAGGGCGGGCGCTCCGCCTGCCAGGGAGCCGCTGACCCGGCCAGGCCACGCCCCCGCCCTACAACCGGAACTTACCGGCTACAACATTTTCTCATCTGCTCTGGCGCGGCGGGTCGCGCCAAGCGAACGGGACGATTTTGCAGCCCCTGTTTCGGGCCGCTTCGCGGCGAGTTACGGGGCGCCCAGCCACTTGGCGTACCAATCCAGGTAGCGCTTGTAGCGGTCCACGAGGTAGCTGGGGATCGTGAGCCCGTGAAATTGACCGGGGTAGATGACCAACTGCGTGGGCACATCGAGCACGCGCAACGCCTGATACATTTGCTCGCTGTTGAGCAACGGCACGTTGAAGTCGCTTTCGCCGCAAAGGAAAAGAGTCGGCGTCTTGATGCGGTCGGCATGATAAAAGGCGTAGGAAAACGCCAGCCACTTCTGCGGGTCCTGCCACGGCGGGCCGAACTCCGAGATCAGGTCGCGGACGTACTCGTCGGTGCCAAAAGTCGCGAGCATGTTGGCACTCGACGCGCCGCTGGTCGCCGCTTTGAAGCGCGTGGTCGAGGCAATCAGGTAATTGGTCGAAATACCGCCGTAGCTCCAACCGCCTACCCCCAGCCGGTCGGCATCGGCGACCCCGCGCGCGACGGCATCGTCGACGGCCGCCAGGTCATCTTGCACGTCGACCGAACCCCAGGCGCCGTAAATGCCGAGTGCGAACTTTTCACCGCGTCCGGTCGAGCCGCGCGGGTTGGGCAGGATCACGGCGTAGCCGTGCGCGGCGAAGAGTTGGGCTTCGAAGTTAAAGGCGCAGGCGTATTGCGACTGCGGACCGCCATGCGGCCGCAGCAGCGCCGGGCCTTTGCGGTCGGTCGGCGCGTCCAGCGCGTGGACGAGGAAGCCGTGGATCTCCGTGCCGTCGGCGCTCTTGCACTTGGTCTCCTCGGTGCGCGCGACTTTTATCTTGGCCAGGAAATCATCGTTTTGCTTGGAGAGCGGGCGCGGGTTCGTGCCCTCGACCGCATAAACTTCGTCTGGCCGGTCCGGCGTGCCGAGTAGCGCCACCATTCGCTCCGCTGAAGACTGGCTGAACGCGTTGATCCGGCGGCGACCGCCGAGCACGGTCTCCGGCGCAGCCGTCCCTTCCACTGGCACCCGGACGAGGATCTGCGCGCCATCGTCCTCTTCGATCACGGCGAGTGATTTGCCGTCAGCGGCCCAGCGCGGCTCGATGACGTTGCGGTCCAGGGTGGGCGTCAGCACCCGCGCCTCACCGCCGGCGGCGGGGATGACAGCCAGTGTATTGACGCCGTACTCGATTTTCTTTGGGTCCGCGCCGTGCAAGTAGGCAATGGATTGTCCATCCGGACTCCAGGCCGGAGCGCACCGAGCTTCCGGGATGCCGTCGTTCTCTGGCGAGGTCGTCAACTGCCGTTCGCGCGCGCCCTTTTGCGCGGCGATCACGTACAGATCCCAATTTTCCGTGCGGTCGGGATCGGCGCCGCGCTTGGTGATGAAGGCGATCTCGCGGCCGTCCGGCGACCAGGACGGCAGGACGTCATCGTGTTTGCCCGCAGTGAGATCCTCGACCTGCCGCGTCCCCACGTCGACCAGGCGCAGGTGCCGATAGCGGTCGGTCAGATACCCTTCCATGTCCTGCTTGAATTGGAACCGGTCGATCACGAGCGGGGGCACGGTTTTCTTGTCCTTCTCGTGCCCTTCCGGGTCGCGCGGGTCGGGATCTTGGACCACGAGCACCAGACGCCGGGAGTCCGGCGACCA
>CAXUFU010000153.1:0-6515 GCA_964250275.1 uncultured Chthoniobacterales bacterium
CCGCTCGACAACAATCCGCCCAGCGTCGGCCCTGGCGCGAAGCCACCTGCGGCGCCGCTCGGGCAGGGGCCGTATGCCACTCCTGCCACAGCGCCAGCGTCTTAGCTCTGCCCCTGGTGGTTGACTTGACAAAAACTCACGATCGCCCCATCATTAGAATGTCTAATAACCCCGTCTTCCGGAACGCGCCCGGCACGGTTATTCTGCCATGAACCTGCTCTCCCCTCGTCTCCTGCGCCGGTTGCCTGCCATCGCTACGTTAGCGGGAGCCGCCTCGCTCGCCGGTCAATGTGCTGCGTGGGCGGAAACGCGCACCTACGACATGTGGTGGGCGCCGAAATGCGTTACCGTGGGAGGCCATGAGCAGGACAAGCTCATGATGTTCATCTTCTGGCTGACGCTCACCGTCTTTGTCCTGACGCAGGGGTTCTACATTTATTTCTTGATCAAGTACCGTGCCCGGCGCGGGGTCAAGGCTGTCTACAGCCACGGCAACAACAAGCTCGAGCTCATCTGGACGACGATCCCGGCGGTCATCTTCATCTGTCTGGCCGTGGTAAGTGACAGGCTTTGGTTGCAGTTGCGTTCACCGGCCCCGGCGAACGCGCTCCACATCGATCTCGTGGCGTATCAATTCGGCTTTCACATCCGCAACCCGGGCGTGGACGGCAAACTGGGGAAATACAACCAGCTCTGGATTGAAAAAGGCACGAACAACTTTGGCGTGGATCTGCGGGACCCGGCTTCGCGCGATGATTACCAGGAAGACAACCAGTTGACGCTGCCGGTCAACCGGCCGGTCAATGTGACTCTGCGCTCGATGGACGTGATCCACGCGTTTTATGTCCCGGAGTTCCGCATGTACCAGGACATTGTGCCGGGCCGGGAGATCGACTGGGTATGGTTCACGCCGGAAAAGGTCGGCCATTATGCCTTGGCTTGTAACCAGCTTTGCGGAGCAGGCCATTACAACATGCAGGCCAAGATCGATGTCGTCAGCCAAGAGGATTATGCGAAGCTGGCGGCTACCAAGAGCGCGGCGGCCCTCAAGCAGCGCGACGAAAAGGACGCCAAAGTCGCTGCCGCCGCGAACCCGGCAGCAGCGCTGTCCGCGCCGCCCGCCTTGGCGAAGATCGATCTGCCGGCCAGCGCCGCGGTTCCGCCCCAACGCTGATCAACTTCCGAGCTGTCTCACGCCGCAACTTCCCCAAAGAAAAATGAACACCGTCGCCGTCCAGCCCGCTACTTTGCAAACCGCCCACGCGGAGGAGCATCACGACCATCCGCGCCACGGGTTCTTCCGCACGTACATCTGGTCGCACGATCACAAGATGATCGCGATCCAGTACTTGTTCAGTGCCATGCTCTTCGGCTGCATCGGGGGCTTGCTGGCGATGGCGGTCCGTTGGCAATTGGCTTATCCCGGCCATCCGGTGCCGGTGATTGGCACGCTTTTGCCGCTGACGATCGCCACGTCGGACGGTGCGATCGTCCCCGGTGGGTACAACATGCTGGTGACGATGCACGCGACCATCATGGTGTTCTTCGTCATGATGCCGTTGCTCGTCGGCGTTTTCGGCAATTTTCTCATCCCGCTGAAGATCGGTGCGCCGGACATGGCTTTTCCCTTCTTCAACGAATTGAGCTACTGGCTCTTCGCCACCTCCGGGGTCATTCTGCTCTCGAGCTTTTTCGTCAGCGGTGGCGCGCCGGCCGACGGTTGGACCGCTTACGCTCCGCTCAGCACAACGGCGGCGTACAACGGCACCAAGGCGGGCATCAGCCTTTGGGCCATCGCGCTTTTCGTCAACGGTCTGTCGTCGATTACCGGTGCCTTTAACTACATTACGACGGTCGTGAACATGCGCTGCCCGGGCATGACGATGTTCCGCATGCCGCTTGCCGTTTGGGCCATCTTCGTGACGGCCTTTCTGCTGCTCCTGGCCGTGCCCGTGCTCAGCGCCGCGGCCGCGATGGTCTTTCTCGATCTAAACATGGGGACCACGTTCTTCAGCGGCCAAAACGGCACCGGTGGCGATCCTTTGCTCTACCAGCACCTTTTCTGGTTTTTTGGCCATCCCGAGGTCTACATCCTCATCCTGCCGGCCATGGGCTTCGTGTCGGAGATCATGCCGGTATTTACCCGCAAACCGATCTTCGGGTACCGCGCCATGGTTTTTTCGATGATTGCAATTGGGTTCCTGGGGTTCGTGGTCTGGGGCCACCATATGTTTGTCTCCGGCATGAACCTGGTCGCCTCAGCCGCGTTCTCCATGAGTACGATGGTCATTGCGGTGCCGTCAGCCATCAAGGTCTTCAATTGGATGGGGACCGTATGGAAGGGCTCGGTGCGGTTCACGGTGCCGATGTGCTTCTGCCTGGCTTTCGTTTCGATGTTCGTCATCGGCGGGTTGAGCGGGATCTTCATGGCGTCGACCCCGGTCGATTTGTTCATCCACCACACCTATTTCATCGTCGCCCATTTCCACTACGTGATCTTCGGCGCCAGCCTGTTCGGGATCACGGGTGCCATTTACTTTTGGTTCCCGAAGATGTTCGGGCGCATGATGAATAACACGCTCGGCATGTGGCATTTCTGGTTGATGTTCGTCTTCTTCAACCTCGCTTTCTTCCCCATGCACACGATGGGCTTGGCGGGCATGATGCGCCGAATCGCCGACCCGACGGTCTACGAACACCTGCGCAACCTGCAACCGCTGCAGCGCTTCATCAGTTGGAGTGCGTTCGGGCTGGGCTTGTCCTTCCTGGTTTTCTTCTACAACTTCTTCTACAGCCTGTTCTGGGGCGAACGCGCTCCTGCCAACCCGTGGCGCGCCAGCACACTGGAATGGACCTTGCCTTCGCCGGTCACCCTGCACGGAAATTTCCCGCAGACGCCACGCGTTTACCACGGGCCGTACGAGTACAGCATCCCCGGGCTGGCGGACGATTACCTCCCGCAAAACATGCCCATGCGCGATGTAAAGCGGAGCAACCTGGCACATTGAGCATGCGCGCGCGGGCGCGCGAGCGATTTGGCACCTGATGAATGACGTGCGCCCACAACGCGACGAAAGATCGGCCGCTACCGCAAGCTGGCAGACGCCGACTAATCCTTGGTTGAACGGTTACGCGGCCGTGGTCGCGGCCAGTATCCTGGTGCTGATTTGCAGCGGTGGCTTGGTCACCAGCAAAGGGGTTGGCCTGGCCGTCCCGGATTGGCCGAACACCTTTGGCTACAACGTCTTTGCGTTTCCCATATCGCGCTGGGTGGGCGGTATTTTGTTCGAGCATGTGCACCGGCTGATTGCGTCGGTGGTCGGATTTCTGACGGTCGGCTTGACGGCGTGGCTGTGCTGGGCGGAACCACGGCGATGGGTGCGCAACCTCGGCATCGCGGCTCTGGCCGCCGTGATCATCCAAGCGGTGCTGGGCGGCTTGCGCGTCGTCGAGTTAAAAGACGTTCTGGGGCTGTTCCACGCTTGTCTCGCACAGGCTTTCCTCACGCTGGTGGCCCTAATTGCCCTGGTCACGTCGCAATGGTGGCAGCGCCTGCGCCAGCCCTCCAAATCTGTGGCCGCCACGTTTTCGTGGCGCGTTTTGCTACGGGCGTTCGCTTTGATCGCTGTCCTGATCTATGGCCAACTGGCGCTTGGAGCCACCATGCGGCATGCGCACGCCGGGCTCTCGATCCTTGATTTTCCGACCGCGTACGGTCAAGCCTGGCCGCACATCGACGCCGCCAGACTGGCGCAAATCAACCGCCAGCGCGACGAGGTCCTGCATCTGCCGCCGACGACCCTGGCGCAGATCGAAATCCAGATGGCACACCGGGTAATCGCCGGTGTGATCTTCCTGGCCGTGCTCGCGGCCGCGGTCCTGACGTGGCAGCGACGGACGGCGTTGCCGGCGGCGCTGTGCCGGCTCGCTCTGGCGGGACCGGTGCTGATCGCGTGTCAGATCGGTCTGGGTGTCGCTACGATCTGGACCAATAAAGCGGCTGATATCGCGACCGCACATGTTGCGGTTGGAGCCATTTCGTTGGTTTGGAGCGTACTGACGTACGCCGCGTTGCGCCGGTGGACGACGCCGGCCTCGTTTGCCTCGGTGGCCGTGGGCAACGCGGCGGCCGCTCCTCGGAGCCAATCCCGCGTGGAGGTTGGCGTATGAAGCCCGCGACCTTGTTGGCGCCTGACCCGTTGGCGCCGGTGACACCCGCGGCGAGTAACCCGGAACTCGTCACGGAAACACACACGCTGTTTTCGGACTTTTGCGAACTGGTCAAAGCGCGGCTAACCACCTTGGTTCTGAGCACGACCCTGGCCGGATTTTATCTCGGTTGGCGCGGACCCATGAACTATCTCGCGCTGGGCCACGCGTTATTCGGGACCGCGCTGGTAGCTGGCGGCGCGGCGGCTTTGAACGAGCTCATCGAGCGCGACGTGGACGCCAATATGCGCCGCACCCGGGACCGTCCGTTGCCTGCGGGGCGCATGCAGCCGGACACGGCGTTGCTGATCGGCTTTGGCCTTTCGGCCGGCGGCTTACTTTACCTGTTACTGCTGGTCAACCCCTTGAGCAGCCTGCTCGCGGCCGTGACGCTGGCCACCTATCTTTTCGCGTATACGCCGCTGAAAAGGATCACGACCCTCAATACCCTGGTCGGCGCCATCCCCGGGGCGCTGCCCCCAATGATCGGTTGGGCGGCGGCGCGCGGTTCGGTCGATCTGCAGGCGTGGTCGCTCTTTGGCATTCTGTTCTGCTGGCAGATGCCGCATTTCCTGGCCATCGCGTGGATGTACCGGGACGACTACGCGGGCGCCGGCTTCGTCATGCTGCCGAACACGGATGAGGATGGCGCCAGCACCGGCCGGCAGGCGATCAATTACTCGGGCGCGCTGCTCCTGGTGAGCTTGACGCCCGCGCTGCTTGGGCTAGCTTCGGCGGTCTATTTCTTTGGTGCATTCGTCCTAGGTACTGGCATGATCTACTACGCCTGGCAGTTGCAGGCCGTGCGGAGCCGTCCTCGCGCCCGCCAGCTTTTTTTCGCCTCCATCATTTACCTACCCCTTTTGCTGGCGCTGCTCGCGCTCAGCAAGCAACCCACATGACCATCACTCCGGAAGTTCGCCGCGCTAATCGCTGGCTGCTCTTCATCCTGATCCTGTTCGCCGTGGGGCTGGCGGTGGCCGTGCTTTTGTGGATGCGGATGAGAATCCGCTCCAATGGCGGCGTGGTCGATCCGACGTATTCACTGCGCATGGCCGTACCCAGCCACCCGCCTGTTTTGATTTGAACGCTCGATAACAAAAACGACATGGAAACCGCTATTTCCGCTGACGCCGGCGTGCATCTGCCGCCAAAAATCAACATGGCCCGTTTTGGCATGCTGACCTTTCTCGCGTCCGAAGTCATGCTCTTTGCCGGGCTGATCTCGGCCTACATCATTCTCTGGGTCAGCCGCGGCTCGCTGTTCCGCCCGGACTGGGCGGCATCCTGGCCGGTCCTGTTGACGGGCATCAACACCGTCATCCTGGTCGGCAGCAGTTTCGTGCTGCTCTGGGGAGAGAAGAACGTGGTGAAAGGATTATCCGCCAGTTTGCCGCTTTTCATCACCACGGTGATGGGAGCGATCTTCGTGTGTGTGCAAGGCTACGAATGGACCAATCTTAAAGAGCACGAAAACTTGTGGTTCAACACGGCCGGGACGTACAGCTCCACGTTCTTTACCATGACCGGTTTTCACGGGCTGCATGTCGCCATTGGCGTGCTGCTGCTGTTTTCGACCTTCATCTTCTCCGTGCGCGGCCGTTTTACCCCACACAACCATGCGTTGCTCGAGTGCACGTCCCTTTACTGGCACTTCGTAGATATCGTCTGGGTGTTTCTTTTCAGCATCCTTTACGTTCTTCCGCCGCTTTTGCATCACCGCTGAGAGGAGGGCAGGCCATCTGGGTGCTGAACTTCCGCCGGTTTTTTCTTGAGCCATGCCGCCTCTTGCGCCTCCAGCCGCCCGGCCAACCGGCACGCGCACAGCGCCGCTGAACCGGACGCTGCAATGGGTGCTTTGGAGCGTACTGGGCCTGATCATCGCCGGCGTGGTGGTCAGCTTTGTCCGGCAGCAGTGGAAAGCGGCGGAACGCCAGGCGGCGGTGCACCTCGACCATTTCGGCCACGTGCCCGCGTTTACCCTGACCGAGCGGAGCGGCCAGTCGTTTTCATCGGCCTCTTTGCAGGGCAAGATCTGGCTGGCGGATTTCTTCTTCACCGCGTGCCCGGGCCCTTGTTTGACCATGAACGCGCGCATGCAGGACATCGGCCAGGCGCTGCAAGGCGACCATTCGGACGTGCGGCTCGTTTCGATCAGCATTTCGCCCGAGGCGGACACGCCGGAGGTCCTGCGGCGCTATGCCCAACGCTTCCCGGTGCCCGGCGATCGCTGGAGTTTTCTGACCGGCGATCGCACGACAATTTACGACCTGGCACACAAAGCGTTTCTGCTGCCGCTGATCGAT
>CAXUFU010000154.1:0-6468 GCA_964250275.1 uncultured Chthoniobacterales bacterium
CAAAAGGCATTGACGAGCGATGGGAGGCGCTTTAAGAGTCTGCCCAAGCTCTTATCGAGAGTGGCGGAGGGACTGGCCCGACGAAGCCACGGCAACCGCTGTCAGATCGCTGTTTCGCAAACAACGCTCGGGCAGGCCCAGGTGCTAAATCCAGCCTCGGCAGCGGCGCGCAAGCGTTTGTGCCGGGGGGAGATGAGAGAGAAGTTGCGTGGCGGCGGTGCACCCTCCTCAGGGAGGGCTCTCGCGCAGTGAACGCGCTTCTCCCTTACTCCCGCGCTGGATGGCGTTTTGTCGGCGGGCGTGCCTTGGCCCAACTCGCATGAGGGTGCCAACCGACACACATGGAGACCAAGCGAAATCCTTTCTTCACCCAGTTGCGCTGCCGCGAATGCGGGCGCTCTTACCCGAAACAGGCGATCCACATCTGCGAGTTCGATTTCGGCCCGCTCGAGGCGGCCTATGATTATGACGCCATCGGCCGCTCACTGACCCGTGAACAGATCATGTCGCGCCCGCAAAGCATGTGGCGCTACCGCGAGCTGCTGCCGATCGACGGCGAGCCTGGCGTCGGCACGCAGGCGGGCTTCACGCCGCTGGTGCGGGCGGATCGGCTCGCTCGGCGGCTCGGTCTGCGGGAGCTTTACATTAAGAACGACACCGTCAATTACCCCACGCTCTCGTTCAAGGATCGCGTGGTGTCCGTGGCCTTGAGCCGCGCCCAGGAACTCGGCCTGGAAACCGTGGCGTGCGCCTCCACCGGCAACCTGGCCAACTCCGTGGCGGCGCAGGCGGCGGCGGCGGGCCTGAAGAGCTACGTGCTCATCCCGGCCGATCTCGAAAGCGGCAAGGTGCTCGGATCCCTGGTGTACGGCACCACGGTCATCGGCATTCATGGTGCGTACGACCAGGTCAACCGGCTGTGCTCGGAAATCGCGGGCAAATACGGCTGGGGGTTTGTCAACGTGAACCTGCGCCCCTATTACGCGGAAGGCTCCAAGACGATGGGGTTCGAGATCGCCGAACAGCTCGGCTGGCGCGCGCCGCGGCACACGGTCGTTTGCATGGCGAGCGGCTCGCTGCTGACCAAAATCCATAAAGCCTATAAGGAGTTCACCACGCTGGGGTTGATCGAGAAGACCCACTTTCGTATCCATGGCGCGCAGGCCACCGGCTGCTCGCCCATCACCGAAGCCATGAAAAAAGGCAGCGATCTCGTCAAGCCGGTGGCCAAGCCCAAGACGATCGCGAAATCCCTCGCCATCGGCACGCCGGCGGACGGCTACTACGCGATTCATTCCATGCGAGACACGGGTGGGTCAGCCGAAGACGCTACCGACGAGGAGATCATCGAAGGCATCAAACTCCTGGCGGAGTGCGAAGGCATCTTTGCCGAGACCGCCGGCGGCGTGACCGTGGCGTGCGCCAAGAAGTTGGTGGAGGCCGGCAAGATCGCGCCCCATGAGAGCACCGTGCTCTGCATCACGGGGCACGGCTTGAAAACGGCCGAAGCGGTCGCGGACCACTGCGGCGCGCCGCGGCTGATCAAACCGAGCCTGCGGGAATTTGAAGAGCTGATCCACGCGGAAGCCGACCAGCCGGCGCTTGCCAGCCACTAATCTTTGCGGTCAATATCCGAGCCTTATCAAGTATGCCTACTAACATCCGAATCCCTACTCCGTTGCGCAAGTTGACGGGTGAACGCGAAGTCGTGGAAGCCGACGGCGCGACCATCGACGAAATCTTGCATTCGTTGGACAGCACCTATCCAGGCCTGAAGAGCCGCATCTGCGATGAAGAGGGTAACGTTCGGCGCTTTGTAAATGTCTACCTCAACGACGAAGACATTCGTTTTCTGGAGGACAAGGCGACCATGGTCCGCGCTGGCGACGAGATTAGCATTGTGCCGGCGATTGCCGGTGGTTAGGTCCAGGGCTGCCCTTACGACCTATGAAATCTCGTCTCTGGTTGATGTTTCAACCGCGGTTGGTCGTACAGCCGGTGGTGTTTGAGTTGGGGCAGAAGTTCCGGCTCGTAACTAACATCCGGCAAGCGAGCGTGAACGAGGAGATCGGTATTGTCTCGATTGAGATCGACGGCGAAGAAACGGAGATCGAACGCGGCATCGCGTGGCTGGAAGAGATCGGGGTAAAAGTCGAGCCGGTCGAGATGAACACGATTGAGGGGTAGCGTGTTCAACCCAAGGTAGGGATGGCTCTCCGAGCCGGTCCCTGACTGTCTGGAAAGCCGCGCGTGTGTGTTGGCGCGACCCAGGTTACTCAGGACGTTTGCCAGACAGCAAGGGACCGGCTCGGAGAGCCATCCCTACCTTGGGTTAGTTGAACTGTAACGCGTCTGGCGGGTCGACCTTCACCGCGGGGGCGGCGGTGTCCGGCTCGGCGGCGCTGACGGGCATGGCACGCCGAACCTCTTTGGTCACTGACGCGGCGACCGGCTGAGGTTGACCCTCGGCTGGCTGGCCGGGCATAGTGTCGGAAGCAGGAGGCGCGATCACCGGCACGACGGCGTCGTAAGGATCTTTGCCGGAAGGCAAGAGTACGGTCGGGCTCTTGATAGCCACCGGGGCCACGCCTTCGGTGTTGACCACGGCGATGGCACGCGGCGGACCGCCCGCCACCGGCTGGATGGCCGGCTCGAGCGCGCGCGCGGAAGCCAGGGCCGCCGCTGAAGAACGCCCGCCGCTGTGCACCGGACAGCGCTGCGTGGGCATCTCGGACGCGGTAGCGTAGGTCGTGAACGTGGTGCGGACATGCTTGCCGTCGACGACTTCAAAACAGCGGTCGGTGGCCAGATCACCGGACCGATCGCAGATCTCCACCTTCTTCAACGTCTTCGGCACCGGGATCTCGTGTGGTGGGAGGTCTTGAGCCGCGGCGTTCATCACGTCGACCCAGACCGGCAGAGCCACCTGGCTGCCGAAAGCTCCGCGATAAATGGGTGCCGGCTTGTCGAAGCCCTCCCAGACCGCGCAGGTGACGTCACTATTGTAGCCGGCGAACAAGGCATCGCTAAAATTGTAGGAGGTGCCCGGCTTGCCGCCCGCAGCCATCGCTTTCAGGCCGAGC
Source organism: uncultured Chthoniobacterales bacterium (assembly GCA_964250275.1). Lineage (GTDB taxonomy): Bacteria > Verrucomicrobiota > Verrucomicrobiia > Chthoniobacterales > SZAS-18 > CAXUFU01. Next base: position 3,084 of record CAXUFU010000154.1, read on the forward strand.
TGATGGGTTGCCGCCGCGGCGTTGCCCATGGTCAGATCCTGCTGCAAACCGATGTGCACCTGGTAGGCCGGCCCCTCGTCGATCATCCGCACGCGCGCCCGGGGACGGTCCTGGTAAAGCACCTCGCCGTCGGCGTCTTCGATCTTGGTCAGCAGATGGGGGCCGGCTGCGTGCCACCCGCCATTGGGAAAGCTGGTGTACGCCAGCGCGAGTTCGGCGAGGGTGACCTCGCTGCTGCCCAGGAACGTGGCGGGAAAATTGCGCAAGGGCGAGTTGATGCCGCCGCGTTTGGCCAGCGCCAGCACGTCGTCGAGTCCCACTTCATTGCCGACGCGCACCGTGGCGGCGTTCTTGCCCTCGATCAGCGCCATCTGCGCCGAGAGCGGCCCTTCGTAATGGTTATCCGCTTTCTCGACGCCCCACTCGCCTAAAATGCCGCTTTGGCCGCCGACCATCACCTGCCGATTATCGATGACCTGGTCCAGGAACAGGCGGCCCGGAAAAATCCCCTTCTGGTACGCCGCCGCGTAGACGAAGGGCGTGAACGCCGTGCCGGCCGGGCGCCGGGCTTGCGGGTTCGTGGCGCGGTTGAACTCGCTGTGCTGAAAATCGCGGCCGCCGACCAGGGCCAGGATGGCCGCGTCCGAGTTGTTCATGGCGATGAGCGCGCCTTGCAAGTATTCCGGCGCGCCGACCACGTTGTGCAAGTTGACCGGCGGCGCGGAGGGGTCCTGCGCGGTGGTTAGGGCGCGTTTTTCTTCCTCGCGGAATCTGTCTGCGTACTGCGCGTAAGTCTGATGGTTTTGAAACGCTGGATTGCTCTCGACGGCGTTGAGCTGCGCGCGCAAAGCCTCTTCGGCGGTCTTCTGCAAGCGCGCGTCGATCGTGGTGTAGATCTTCAACCCGGCGCTAGTGGCGCGGTCGAGACCCACCTGGGCGATGACCTGCTGGCGAATGGCCTCGAGCGCGTAGCTATCGCTGCTGGCGAGGATGCGCGGTTTGACGGCCAGCGGCTCGGCGATGGCCTGCTCCATCTGTTCGCGGCTGATGTATTCCTCATCGACCATGCGCCCAAGCACAAAATCCCGCGCGGCTTGCGCGGCCTGGCGATCATGCCAGGGGGAGAGATTGTTCGGGCTCTTGATCAACCCCGCCAGCGTGGCGGCTTCGCCCAAGGTGAGTTCGCGAGCCGGTTTGCCAAAGTACCCTTTCGACGCCGCCTCGATGCCGTAGAGCCCGCTGCCGAGATAGATGCGGTTCAGATAATACTCCATGATCTGATCCTTGGTCAGCGTCGTCTCGATGCGGCGGGCGACGTAGATTTCCAGGACCTTGCGCGAGAAAGTGCGGCCTTTGAGCGGGAACGTGTTGCGGGCGAGCTGCTGCGTGATGGTGCTGGCGCCCTGGCGAATGCGGTTGGAGCGCAGGTTCTTCAAGGAGGCGCGCAACATGCCGCGGAAGTCGCTGCCGCTGTGGGTGTAGAACCGGTTGTCCTCCGCCGAGACGACGGCGTGCTGCAGATCGAGCGGCATCTGCGCGATGGGGATGGGCTCGCGTTTCTGCTCGTAGATGTAGCCGAAGGTGGCGCCCTGGCGATCGAAGATGGTGCTCGCGCTCTCCATCTTGCCGAGCGCGTCCATGTCAAAGGAGGCGGCTTTGTCCAGGAGCTGCAGGTGGATGGTGTAGCCCACCACCGCGCCGATGATAGTGAAAATCAGCAGTACGACCACCAACGCGAGGAACCAATGCCGCCGGTAAAACGGGCTGCTTCGGTAAGTGTTCCGCATGACAGAGGGGGAACGCTGCGATGCCGAGCGCATCGGGGAGTCCTCCCATGAAACGCCGGCCCGCGCAATCGCAATTTTGCGAGTGGATGGATGGAAGCCGTTTGCTCACCAGGCTCTTTTCCCTACACTGCATGGCGCGAGAGTTGCCCCCCTCAACGATCATGGAGCCAAATGCCGGTCACCCCGAACTGGTCGCCCTGATGCGCCGGCAGATTTCCACGCACGGGCCAGTGACGTTCAAGTGGTTCATGCAGCAGGCGCTCTACCACCCGCAATATGGTTACTATGGCAGCGGCCGCGCGCGCATCGGGCGGGAAGGCGATTTCTACACGAGCGTTACGGTAGGCAAGCTCTTCGGTGAATTGCTGGCCAAGCAGATCGAGGAGATGTGGCTGCGCATGCATTCGCCGGCCGGCTTTGCGATTGTCGAGGAAGGTGCGCACGCCGGGCAATTCGCCCACGACGTGCTGACGTGGATGAAGTCGTTTTCCCGCGAGCTGTACGAGAGCGTGAAGTATTGGATCGTGGAACCCAATCCGCGCTTGCAGCAGGAGCAGCAGGCACTTCTGGCGGCGTGGCCGCGGAACAAGGTGCGGTGGTGCGATAGCCTGGCTTCATTCGAGATCGGCTCGTTGTGCGGCGTGCATGTTTCCAATGAGCTGCTCGACGCTTTCCCGGTGCATTTGGTCACTTGGGCGGACGGCATTTGGCAGGAGAACTTCATCGATCTGGGCCGGAAGGAATTTCGTTTTGTTTACGGGCCGCCCTCAAACAATCAATTGCGCGCTCACTTGGAGCGCCTGCCGCAGCCTTACGTGGGCAAGGAACCGACCGTCTACCGGACGGAGGTCAACCTCAACGCGCTGCGCTGGGTGGAGGATATTGCCAAGGTGCTGGGCCAGGGTTACGTGCTGGTCGTCGATTACGGTTATCCGCGCGATGTTTATTATGCGCCGGAGCGGACGGAGGGCACCCTGGCCGGTTACCGGGAACACCATCGGACGGCCGATCCGCTGCTGGAGGTAGGCGAGAGCGATCTGACGGCGCACGTTGATTTTACCAGCTTGGCCGAGCGGGGGGAGGCCAGCGGCTTGCTGCTCAACGGCTACTGCGACCAGCATCATTTCATGGTGGGAATCGGTGAGCAGCAGTTATTGGCTGTCGAGCGCATGTTAACGGACATGACGCCGGAGTTGCTGCACTTTCTGCGCAGCTTCAAGACGCTGATGCACCCGTCGACGATGGGCATGGCCTTCAAGTTTTTGTGTTTGCAGAAGAACCTGCCCGTGGAGACGGAGCCGCTGAGCGGCTTTTCGCGTTGCGGGGAGCCGCGCGCGGCGTTGGGGTTGGGGGCGGTGTCGGCGGCGGTGCAACGGCAGTTGGAGGATCCTTACGCCTCGTTTTGACAGGTAGGAGCGAGCTCTCCTGAGGGTTGCTGTCTAGGAACGTGCCATGTGTGTGGCGCGACCCGGTCTCAAGGGCCGTTTGCCAGACAGCAAGGGACCGGGTCGGAGACCCATCCCTACCTCTTTTTGGAAGGACGGGCGATTTGCCAGACAGCAAGCGACCGGGTCGGAGACCCATCCCTACCCATAAAC
>CAXUFU010000155.1:0-425 GCA_964250275.1 uncultured Chthoniobacterales bacterium
GGCAGACGAGCAACAAATCCGGCTGGGTCTGGCGCAACCAGTTTCGCCCGGCCGCCCCGCGCCAACGCCGGAGCAGGCGAGAGGATAGGCTGCCGGAGGCCGGCCGGGTAGAGACGCGGATGCCAGCGGAGCGCAACGCGGTGACCGCCGGCGCTTCCCGCGGCCAGCGGATCACGTTTGCGCTGACCGCATGACCGGCGCCCGCGAGCCTCAGCGCCACGCGGCTCCAGAGTTCCTCGCTGCCGCCCCAGGGCGCGCCTTCCATCGTCGAGACAAACGCGATTTTCACGGGGGTCTATTTGTCCATGACCAAACCGGCGTTGCGCAGGTGCGCGGCCGCCTCGCGCGCCCGCTCCCGCCAGGTGTTACGCCGCGCGAAGGCCACGCGGGCGGCGCGTTCGAGGCGGTCTTCAAACGACTCGCGG
>CAXUFU010000155.1:435-6450 GCA_964250275.1 uncultured Chthoniobacterales bacterium
TTTCTCCGGGGAGTCGGTACGGACTTCCTGCTCGAGGGCCGCGACGAAATCGTCCAACCCATTGGGGGCAGTCACCAGGGGAGCGTGCCGGCGGCATTCCTGCATCCAGGTGCTGACGACGGGTTTGCCGCTCGCCAGGTACGTATACATTTTCACGGGGTTGATCCCGTCGCCGAGGGTGCCCGTGAGGAATGGGACCAGACCGACGGCGAAGGCGTCCACGCAGGCGGTACCCCGGTCCGCGGCAACTTCGCCAGCCAGGACGACGTTCGGCTGCGCGCGCAGCTCGGCGATGCCTGCGCCAGATGCGGCGATGTGGCCGATGAGCAGGAAAGTAATGTCCGGCAGCCGCTTGGCCGCGGCGGTCAGCAAAGCGTAGTCAATGCGGAAATCCACCGTGCCGATCACCCCGGCAATCGGCCGCCGCAGATTGGCCAGCTCGGGCGGCAAAGGTTGCGCGTTGGCCGGCGCGCGCTCGCTGGCCACCGCCGCGTTGCAGACCAATTCACAGCGCGGGTTTTCCTGGCGCAGCCGCTGTTGCAGATTTTCGGCGGAACAAAGGACGAGTTTGGCGCGGTGCGCAAACCACGTCTCGGTGGCATGCAACTGATTGTGGCCGGCGGTCTCGGGCGCCGGATCGATGCAATCGTAGACCAGATGATCCGTGTGCAGGCCGTAGAGCAAGGACCGGCGGGGCGAGGCGACCCAGTAGATGTACTCGTGGACGCCGAGCTGACGCAGCAGCCGGTGAAAGACGAGCGAATCCGGCCAGGCTGCCGCCGGGCCGAGATGCTTGCCGGAGCGGGAGGCGCGGAACGTGAACGCGTTGTGAATGACGGTCAGGCCCTCGCAGATGCGTTCGGCGGTGGGCAGGCGGAACTCGGCGACGTAGCCTTTGATCACCGGATCGTTGAGAAAGAACACCGGCGTGTGCGCGGCCATTTCCCGCATGAGGGCAAATTGGCGGCCGGGGAACGAGTTGTTCCAGCGCGCGCCCGAGTAGCAGTAGACGATCGGCAGCAGGCGCGGCGGAGTGTTTGGCGCGGCGTCAGAACGAGCGTTCATGGGAGCATTGATCGTCGGCAAAGCCAGTTTGTAACCCACAAACTTTATGGATTCACCTGGCTGGCCACCGTGCCCGACCAACTAACGCTGGTGGCGGCGCAGGCCCCAGGGCAATGGATCGATTCGACAAACTCGATGAGTTTGCCGTATTGCCGGCTCCAATCCAATTCGCAAGCCCGGCGGCGGGCCTTGAGCCGTAACTCGTGATACGTGTCCGCATCGTCGATGATCTGCTCGAGCGCCCGGGTGATTTTGCCGGCGCGCGGTTCGAGCACGAGCGCGGCATCGGCGCAGATGGCCGGAATGCCGCCCCGGTCCGAAGTGATCATCGCGCAGCCCGAGGCCATCGCCTCCAGACAGACCAGCGGACACGGATCTTGAAAGCGGGAGGGCACCAGCACGATGCCGGCGGAACGGTAGACGCCGGGAAGCTGGGCGTTGGGCAGGAACGGTTCGAACGAAATGTCGCTGCTGGCGCCGGCGGCGAGATGCCGCAAGTAACCTTCGTAGTCAGACAGCTTGCGGGTCGCTCCATGCGCGCTGCTGCCGATCAGGCGCAGCCTGACGCCCCGGCCGAGGGCCGTGACGGCTTTGACCGCGAGGTCCGCTCCCTTGTCCTCGATCATCTGGCCGACGAAGAGCACGTCGTGTGGGTCCGGCTCCGTCGCCGGAGGAGAAAACCGGTCGATGTCGACGCCGTTGAGCAAGGTGAAAATGGGTGGCCGGGCGGCGTAATCTCCCAGGCGTTCCCGGACCGCATCCGCGATGTATTCGCTCACGCAAACGATCCCGTCCAAGGCCGACAAGAGGCGGCGCAGTTCCCGCCGGGTATACGAACGCGCCATCCGCGTGTGGACGTAAAGGAAGAGTTTGACCCCGGGCAGCCAGCGCCGGAAAAGGGGTAGGGCGCTGGAAGCGAAATGTCCCTCGTGCACGAAGACCACTTTCGCCCCGGAGGCGCGCAACGATTGCACCGCGCTCAAAGGAAGCTGCCCGGTGCCATCTCGAAGCGGTCGAAGTACTGGCGCGGGCAGGAGCCGGTGAAGTCTGCCCGGATGTTAGTGGCGCCGAGCACTTCCACATTGCGGTTGTGCGAAGTGACGACCGTCGATTCCCCGGGATGACAGCGCACGAGGCTGCGCACCACATTCGTGACGGCACTGCCGTCCAACGAAAAGGGCATGGTCATGTGGGCGATGTGCATTGAGTCCGGGAGAAGGGGAACCTACTGAAGCTAAAGCTGCGCCATTACCGGGGCGCTGCGCGCGGCGTCTTCAACGGGTGATCGTGCGGCAGGGACGCGAGCACCTGGGAGTGTTCCAACGGCTCGGCGCCGAGCGCCTCCCGTTGCGCCTGATACTGGATGCTCCAGTCCAGTTCCTGGGCGCGGGCCCGCGCCCGGCGGCCATACTCTTCCCGCAGGCTCTCGCTATCGATGAGATCGGCCAGGCGGTCCGCCAGCTCATCGGTATCCGGCGGATTAAAGTAGAGGATCGCATCTTTGCCGATCTCCGGGATGCCACCGCGGTCGGATGCCACCACGGGCCGGCCGCAAGCCATCGATTCCGGCACGGTCAGGGTGCAGGGTTCGTTGTAATTGGAGGGGGCGCAAAAGATGGAGGCGGACTGATAAACGGGGAGGATTTTGTGCCGGTCCATGAACGGCAGGAACTCGACCGCGTCCCCCATCGGAGCCGCCATCTGGCGCAGTTTCACCTCATAGGGCGAGAGCGGGTCGTTGGCGTTAAAACCCTGGTTGCCCACGATGCGCAGCTTGAAGCGCTTGCCGCCGGCATGCAGCTTCGCCGCCGCCTGGATCAACAAATCCGCGCCTTTGGTCGGCACCATCCTGGCCACGAACAGGATACTCACCTCCTCCCGGGAAACCAGTTCCGGCCGCGGGACGAAGCGTTCGGTATCGACGCCATTGTGCACGACGCGCACTTTTTCCTGGTCCTGCTCCATGCGTTCGAGGAGCAGATTGGCCAGGAAATGGCAGTTGCAGATGAGCAGGTCTGTCGCCGCGGTGGTCCGGCGCAGTTCGCGCGCGCCGTAGGTATTGAAAAGTTCGTTGTGCACGTTGATGCACACCAGCGCTTTCGGGCTGCGCTCCCGGAACATGCGGACCGGCCCGGGCGTGTTCTGAATGAACAAAATGCCCTCAAAATCCGGGGAGACCGCCTGTGCCGCAGGGGCGTAGCTGCGGTTGATGTAGTAGCGGGGCTGATCGAGCCAACCCAGGGCCACATCGGCAACTTTGCGCAGCTTGTCCGGGCCGGGGCCGAAATCCACCAGCACCTGTTCTCCGGCCGGATAATCGTGCCGCGTGTTGCGGCCGACGATGATCCGGGAGCGCCCGCCAGCCTCGATGTGCTTGCGGGTGAACTCATAGATCAACGTCATGATCGCGCTGCCGGTGAACGCCGAATAATGGTCACCGGGCGTGGGGACGTAGATGTGATCGTTCAAAACCGCGCGCATAACTTCCGCGAATGCTCAGCCGACATCGACCCGGGCCAACCGTCCTCTCAATCCCCGTCGCAACTGCTTGCCGTCCGGGGACAAGCTCATCGCCGGCGAGAGTAGCCGAGCCGGGGAACGGCCCCAAGTGGATTCAACGCTTTGGCCTCACTTTCTGATGGGTTTCAGGAACCTTCCGTGCGTTCGAAGGTGAAATCACCGAAGACGACGCCGCCACGGGTGGCTTCGTCGTTGCCGGTTTCGGAATAGGGCAGCAAAGGGATCACCTCGATTTGGCAGGCCTGTTCATAAGCATCCAGCACGCCAGCGCTACAGATAAACAGGTCCACGCGATAGGAGCCCGGTTTGAACCAGGGAGTGCGGATGGTAAACGAACCGTGCCACTCTTCTTCGGCGTCGAACCACACGCCGATGATTCGCGAATCGCAGTGCAGGATTTCGGCCCCAATTTCATTGGCCACGCCGGCGGAGAGGAACACCCGGCCGGCGAAGGAGCGCGTCCGGCGAATGGTGAAGTTGATGATTTTCTCTTCCCCGCAGGTGAAGGTTTCCTTGGCCGGCTCGACCTGCGTAAAGCGGAACTCGCCGCTGCCCGGGCGGCGTTCCGGCTCGCTGGCCAGGCCCGTGGCCTTGTCGAAGCTGCCGACGTAGAGCTCGAAGGCTTCGTCGACGCTGCCGAAGTGCTTGACCTCGCCGCGCTCCAGATACATGCCGCGGTTGCAGAGCACCTGCACGCTTTGCATGTGGTGGCTGACGAAAAGGACGGAGCGCCCGCTATGCGCCACGTCCTTCATCTTGCCCAGGCATTTGCGTTGAAATTCTGCGTCGCCCACGGCCAGCACTTCGTCGACGATCAGGATCTCGCTCTGCAAGTGTGCGGCCACGGCAAAAGCCAGCCGCACGTACATGCCGCTGCTGTAGCGTTTGACGGGCGTGTCCAAGAACTTTTCCACGCCGGAAAAGTCCACGATGGCGTCGAACTCCCGTTTGATCTCGCGCTGGCGCATCCCCAGGATGGTGCCGTTGAGGTAAATGTTTTCGCGCCCGGTGAGCTCCTGGTGAAAACCGGTGCCGACCTCGAGCAAGCTGCCGATCCGCCCATGCACGTCGATGCGTCCGGTCGTCGGTTCCGTGATGCGGCTGAGGATTTTGAGCAACGTGCTCTTGCCGGCTCCGTTGCGCCCGACGATGCCGACGACGTCCCCCTCGCGCACGTCGAAGTTGACGTCGCGCAAGGCCCAGAAAGTCTCCCGGGGCGCCCCCCGGAAAGGATTGCGCGCGCGGTGCAGCATGGCCTCCGCGAGCGTCGAATGCTCCTCCGCCGTGCCGATCCGATAAGATTTACCCAGGCCCCGGACGCCGATGGCTAAATCGTTAGATGACATCGGTGAACCTTCTTTCCATGTGCTTGAAAGCGTAAACTCCCACCAGGAAAAGCAGGACGGAGAACGCCCCCGCGTAAGTCAATGAACCCCAGCCCGGCATCGGCGTGCCCAGGATGGACGCGCGGAAGGCTTCCAGCGGTCCGCTGAGCGGGTTTAAGTTGTACGCCGCGCGCAAATGGGCGGGCACCGCGGAGACGGAGTAGGCAATCGGGCTGGCGTAGAGCAAAATCTGCAGGAACACCGGCAGGATGTACGCCACGTCCCGGTAGGTGACCGAAAGCGAGGAGGTGATCAAGCCCACGCCGAGCGAAAGCAGCAAGAGCATCAGGCTCCAGACCGGCACCAACAGCACGGCAAGGGGCGGGGCCACGTGATACATCACCATCGCCACGGCCAGCATGGCCGCGGCGGCGGTAAAGTCCACGAGCACGGAAGGAACGGCGCAGAGCGGCAGGATGAGCCGCGGGAAGTAGACCTTGGAGATCAACTGGGCATTGCCCGTCAGACTGACGCTGACCTTGGTCGTCGTGTTGTTGAAGATGTTCCAGCCGAGCAAACCGGTGTAGGAAAAGAGGAAATAAGGACGCCCGTCGCTGGGCAGCTTGGCGACCGTGCCGAAGACGAACGAGAAGACGCCCGCCGCCATCAGCGGCTGCAACACCACCCAGATCACCCCCAGGGCAGTTTGCTTGTAGCGCAGCTTGAGATCGCGCGAAGCCAGGGTGAGGAGCAAATCCCGAAATTTCCACAGCTCGAGGGCATTGACAGCGGCCCAGCCTCTGCCGGGCACGATGACGAGGTGCGGACGGACACCGGTGCGGGTTACAACGCCGTTCATCGTAGTTTGGTTTGGGGATTGGACCGGGCTGGCACTCCCGCTTCTTTTTAGCGGCCCTGAGTTTTGTCCGCGCTTTCGGGCGCGGCGGCGGCGCTGGCGCCCACGCTCTGGATGTTTTCCGCGTAGGAATCCCCGTAGGTCTCGGAGTTGCCGTACATGGAAGTGGACGAGTAATCGTAGTGATTGTTAATGCCCTTCCAGTTCGGCATGTAGTTGAGCACCAGGCCGTCCGGTCTCGCCCCGGAG
>CAXUFU010000156.1:0-6431 GCA_964250275.1 uncultured Chthoniobacterales bacterium
CCCCCCCCCCCCCCGGCGCCCCCCCCCCCCCCCCCCCTACAACTCGGAGGCCGCCTCGGCAAAGGGCCAGTGGCTACAGAACTTCTTGCTCTGCTCTAGCTGTCACCTTCTGGAGACGCGTTCCCGGACGGCAGACAATCAGGGCCACGACGGAGCCGTGCCCTTCCAACCTATTCCTGACTTTCCGGCTTCGCTGCCCGAGCTCCTCTTCAACCAGGCGGCCAGTCCAAGGCGCGGCCTCCGAGCACATGAATGTGGAGATGAGGAATGGTCTCGCCCGCGTCTTTCCCGTGATTGATCACCAGCCGGTAGCCAGTCTCAGCGAGACCCGCTTTCTCCGCGGCGCGGCCGGCAACGACCAGAAGATGCCCAAGCAGAGCCGCATCCTGAGCTGTCGCGGAACCTATTCGTGCAATCACCCGCTTAGGGATCACCAGGAGATGCACCGGCGCTTGCGGATTCACATCTCGCAGGACAATGGCGTCAGCATCCTCGTACTCGATCGTGGCGGGAATATCTCGCGCGATAATTCGTTCGAACAGAGTCATGGTTAATTGTTACGCACGTACGTAAATGACGTAAGAACGGCTTCGGATGCTGAGTAAAACGATCACATTGAGTGGGTTAGCCAGGCGCGATCAGGTGAACAACTCCGACTGCTGTCCGTTCTGAATCGGACGCCGCTCCAGGCGTTTGATCTCATCGAGAAAAGCTCCGATATCCTCAAACTGCCGGTAAACCGATGCGTACCGCACGTACGCCACCTTGTCGATGACGTGCAGCTTCTCCATTACCTTCGCGCCCAGCTCTAACGACCGGATCTCCCGATCGTTCGTCATCTCGAGCTCCTGCACGATCTCTTCGATCGCCTGGTCAACCGTTTCCAATCCAATCGGCCGTTTCTCGCACGCCTTGATAATGCCCGCCCGGAGCTTGTGCCGGTCAAACGGTTCGTGCCGGCCATCCCGCTTGACCACGAGCATAGCCGCGTGCTCGATCTCTTCGTACGTCGTGAACCGAAACGCGCAGTTGAGACAAACCCGGCGCCGGCGGATCCCGGAACAGTGATTAACCGGTCGGGAATCGATCACGCGATCCTCGATCCGCTTACATTTGGGGCAGCGCATCGCAACGAGGGCTGACTCGTAGCTACCACAACGAATAGGGGTGTCAACCCCCCTTGATAGCCCGCCAACCACCATAGAGCCCAGTCGGCTCTTGCTAACCCGGGCTTTCCGCCACCGGCGCCACGGCTCCAACCGGCGGCCGTTTCGTGGGCCGAGAGGCTTTTTTGCGCGCCGGCTTGGCCGCCGCCCCATTCTTCGCCTCCTTGGATCGCGGCTCGAACTCGAAGGCCACTTTGCCCGTCTTCTCCAGTTTCAAGTACGCCGAAAATGGACGCCCGCGCTTCGAGATAAACTTGTCCAGCAATGAAGTCTTGCCGGTCTCAAGCAGCTTAACGACCTCGTCCGGGGGAATTTCCCGTTGCAAGATCGTTTTGCTCATGCGGAAAGCACATGTCTTTTCCGGTCCGGAGGCGCGGTCGCACTGGTAAGCCGTCTCGGCGACGTACACCTGCCCTTTCTTGCAAACCGTGCAGGCATGGAGCGGCGTTTGCCCGGTGAAATCCGGCGCTTCTTTCGGAGCCGGGAAATCGAACTCCGGCTTGCCGCCGATTCCCAGCTTCACCGCCGCACTAAATGGCCGGCCTTCCTTGCTGCGGAATCCTTCCAAGGGACCCACGCGTCCTTCCACCAATAGAATTTTGACCTCCTCCGGGTCGAACTGCCGGCCGGCCATGGTCTTCCACAAGACGAAATCGCAGGACGCGCAACGGTAGACCCGGTATTCCTCCTTAAGCGGCCGCGCCCCGCACTTCGGGCAGCGCACGTCGAGCTCGCCGAAGTCCCCATCCACCGAATCGCCCTGGAACGTCTTGGCCTTATTGACAATGTCCTCAGTCAAGCCGCGGATCTCGGCCATGAAAGCGCCGCGCTCCAGCCCGCCCTGTTCCATCAGCTTGAGCTTGGACTCCCATTCGCCGGTCATCTCCGGCGAACACAGGGCGGCAATGCCGATGCCGCGCAGCAAAGCAATGAGAGACACACCCTTGGGCGTCGCCATCAGTTCGCGCCCCTGCCGGGCGATGTACGCGTCCAGAATCAGTCCTTCGATGATCGCCGCGCGCGTGGCGGGCGTTCCCAGACCTTTGGCGCTCATCGCCTCGCGCAACTCCTCGCTCTCGATCAGTTTGCCCGCGCCCTCCATCGTCGCCAGCAGCGTGGCCTCGTTGTAACGCGCTGGCGGCCGCGTGTCGCTCTGCTTGACCTCCACCTCGTAGGCCGTGGCGGGTTCCCCCTGCCGGATCGCGACCAGATCCGCTTCCGCGCCATCGCCGCCGGAAGCTTCCCGTCCGTAGACCGCCATCCAGCCGGGATCCTTGATCACGCGGCCGTCCGTCTTGAAGACCTCGCCCTCGACGCGCGTCAAACGCGTCGTCACCTCAAACTGCGCCGGCGGAAAAAACACGGCGATAAACCGGCGCGCCACCAAATCGTAGATCTTCTGCTGCGCTTCATCGAGCGTGCTCACTTCCACGCCGGTAGGGATGATCGCGTTGTGGTCGGAGACCGTGGCGTCATCGAAGACACGCTTGGTCGGGCGCACCCAGCCGCTCGCCAGGGCCTTGGCCGCGTGCCCGGCTAGAGCCGGGTTCCCGAAGCTGCCCATGGTTGTTTTGACTGTCGCCAGATAATCCTGCGGCAAGTACCGGCTGTCCGTTCTGGGGTAGGTCAGCACCTTGAACTTCTCGTAAAGCTGTTGCGCGATCTGCAAGGTGCGCCGCGCGCTGAACCCGAAGCGCCCGTTGGCGTCGCGCTGCAAGCTCGTCAGATCAAAAAGCTGCGGGGACGCCTGGCTCGCCGGCTTTTTCTCCTCGGTGACCGTGCCGATTTTGTTCAGGCATTTGGCGCGGATGCCCTCGGCTCTTTCCCGGTCCCAGATCCGTTCGGCGCGGGTGTCTTCTTCGGCGCCTTTCTGGAAGTTTTCGTCCAGCCAGCGCCCGCGGTACTCACCCGCCGCCACGGCGAAATCGCCGAAGACCTCGAAGTAAGTCCGCGGCTTGAACGCGCGGATTTTCTTCTCGCGCTCGACCAGGATCGCCAGGGTCGGCGTCTGCACGCGGCCGACCGGCGTTAGTTGAAAGCCGCCGGCCTTCGAATTAAAGGCCGTCATCGCGCGCGTGCCGTTGATGCCCACCAGCCAATCGCTTTCCGCCCGGCACACGGCGGCTGCTGAAAGGGGCAACATCTCCTCGTCACTGCGCAGATTGGCGAAAGCCTGCCGGATGGAATCCGCGGTCATCGATTGCAGCCAGAGCCGGCGCATCGGCTTCTTTACGCCCGCCAATTTGACCAGGAACCGGAAGATCAGCTCGCCTTCGCGGCCGGCGTCGCAGGCATTGATGATCTCGGACACATCCGGCCGTTTCATCAAGCGCTTGAGCATCTTGAAGCGCGCCTCGTTGTCCTCGATCGGCTTGAGATCGAACTCCTGCGGGATGATCGGCAGGTTGGCAAAGCTCCACTTGCCGCGCTTGACCTCCATCTCGCTCGGCACGGCGAGCTCGACGAGGTGACCCACCGCCGACGAGACGACATACTCGTCGTTTTCGAAGTAATCATCCTTGCGCTCCAGCCGGCCGAGAGCTCGGGCGAGATCGGCCGCGACGCTCGGTTTTTCGGCGATGACAAGGGTCTTGGACATCAGGTATCAGGCGAGCCGGACGAAATTTTTGCCCGGCAGTTGCTTGACTCGCTTCTTGATTTCAAGCGTGAACAAAGTAGAAGAGACCACCGAAGTTGGCAAACCGCATTTGAGAATGATGCGGTCGATCGGCGTTTCCTCCCGCTCCACCGCCGCGCAAATCGCCTCTTCCTGCACGGTCAGCAAGGGCAACTGGATGGCCGCCGGTTGAGTGGTGCCTCCGCTCGCCTCGCCGCCCCGGGCGGCCATTTCATCTGGCTCCGCCGCGCGCCGGGGGAGGGGACCGAACCCGGGCAATTCCGCCAGCTCCTCGAGGATGTCGCTGCTGTCCATGACGAGCTTGGCGCCTTGTTGGATCAACCGGTTTGTCCCGTACGAACTCGGGCGGTCGATCTGCCCCGGTACCGCAAAGACCGATCTGCCCTGCTCGCCCGCCTGGGCCGCGCTGATCAGCGCCCCGCTGTGCGCGCCCGCTTCGACCACCAGCAATCCCAAGCTGCAGCCGCTGATGATGCGGTTGCGCATCGGGAACGTTTGCTTGTCCGGCCGGACGGTCATCGCAAACTCGGAGATCACCGCGCCCGCGCCCGCCGCAATCCTTTCCGCCAGTTCGAAGCTTTCCGGCGGATAAACCTGGCTCAACCCACAACCGAGCACGGCCACGGTGCGGCCCTTGGCGGCCAGCGCGCCCTGGTGCGCGGCGGTATCGATGCCGCGTGCTAGTCCGCTAAAAACCGTCAGCCCGGCGTACGCCAGTTGATAGGAGAGCTTCTTGGCCGTCTCGATCCCATAGTAACTGGTCTGGCGCGAACCCACCACGCCGATCGAGCGCGAGTCGGCCGCCTTCAACTCGCCGCGCACGTACAGCACGATCGGCGGATCATGGATTGTGCGCAGCAACTGCGGGTAATTCTCCGCTTGCGCCGTCAGGACGTGCACGCCTGCCTCCTCGATGCGCGCCAGTTCCGCGGCCAAGTCGACGTGCTCCTCCCACGCCGCGATCAGGCGCGCCACTTCCACGCCCACGCCGCTGACGCCGCTGAGCCGGTCCACCGGCGCGCGCAGGATGGAGCCCGGGTCGCCGAAGACCTCGAGCAGCTTGCGCAGCCGCACCGGTCCCATCCGCGGGATCATGTTCAAGGCGATGCACGCTTCCGTATAGGTCATGGAACGGGTTGGTTTTGGCGCGGTCCGACAGGTGACAGGAAAACCCCTGCCTGTCAAACCGGCCGGCGCAGCTCGGTCAGTGCGCGCTGTAGATCATCCCAGCTCACCTGGCCCGCAGCCGCCAGAAACGCGCTGCCCAGGGCACGGGTTAGTACGAAACGGATCTGCCCCGCGGCGAATTTTTTATCGCGCGCCAGGCTCGCCAGGATCGCCGCCTCGTCCACCTCTCCGGGGAGGTGCGTCGGCAGGTCGAACTCCTTCAGCCGAGCTAGCAGGACAGCAAAATCCGCCGCCGGCAGCCCGGCCTTTTCCATCGACAATCGCCCGGCCGCGACCATCCCCAGGCTGATCGCTTCCCCATGCAGCCAACGCCCATAACCCGCCGCCTGCTCGATGGCGTGCCCGATCGTGTGGCCGAAATTCAAAAGCGCGCGTTCGCCCGTTTGCTCAAACTCATCAGCGCCCACGATGGCGGCTTTGATTTCCACGTTGCGCCGGATTATGGCGGCCAGCGACGCCCGGTCGCGCCGGTCGAAGCCGGCCAGGCCCTGGAGCAACGCGCGGTCCCGGATCACGCCGTGTTTGATGACCTCCGCAAAACCCTCGTTGAACTCGCGTTTGGGCAACGTGTCGAGCGTGGCCAAATCAGCGATAACCAGGGAGGGCGCGTGAAATGTGCCCAACAGGTTTTTACCCAACTCAGAGTTCACCCCAGTTTTGCCGCCGACCGCGCTATCGACCTGCGCCACGATCGAGGTCGGAATCTGCACCAGCGGCACGCCACGGGCGTAAATCGAAGCGACAAAGCCTGCCAGATCGCCGACCACTCCGCCGCCTAGAGCCACCACAAAACTGTGCCGGTCCAAACCGGCCGCAATGAGAGCATCCGCGACGCGCGCCGCTTCGGCCAAGGACTTGGACTGCTCGCCGCTGGGCACAACGACCAGTACCGCTGCGAACCCGCTCGCCTGCAAGCTCGCCAGCACCGGCTCGGCATAAAGGGGCGCGACGTTGCTATCGCTGATCACCGCACCCTGCGCTGCCTTGGCGCCCCAAGGCAGCGTGCGCAGCAGTTCACCCGTCCCGCGCAGCAGATCCTCGCCGACGTGGACCTCGTACGGCTGCGACCGCGAGGCCACCGGAATCGCGGTGTTCATCTTTGGAAGGCTGGAGGCTTGAGGGTGCTTGCAACTTTCACTTTCAGGAATCGCCACTCCCCTTTAGGCCCATCAATCCCGGCGTGCAACCGGGCTTGCCCGATCCTGCCGGCCAAAGCAGTTTCACTTAACCTGTAGCCGTTGCGGAGACTTATGGACCGGCAGCGAAGCTGCCGTTTGTAACACAAGGAAGGGGAGGCTTTGTCGCCCTCGCGCCGCGACCTGTCGCCAAGCCTCCAGTCCGAGCCGTCCCATTTGTTTTCCGTCGGCGTTTTCCCCGAGGCTAGAGCAGAGTAAGAAGAACTGTAGCCACTTGCCCTTCGCGGAGGCGGCCTCCGAATT
>CAXUFU010000157.1:0-6421 GCA_964250275.1 uncultured Chthoniobacterales bacterium
GGTCCTGCCAGGATGCCGATATTCGCGGCGAAAGCAGCTTCCGAGACGTCCGCGGTGGCGAAAGCCAGCGCTGCCCCCGGGGCGCAGTCATGGATGATCTGCAGCATGGCGCGACCTTCGTCCTCGCCGTCGTTGCTGTTGGCCGGGAGGTCGACCACCACGTTGACCGGAGTCGTGTAGCCGTTAGGGTTGCCGGTGCCCGGCAAATCGCCGCTGGCCACGTCTTGCGGAGCGTGGACCGGATAGGTGGTGCCCAGATCGTTGTAGCTATCCGATTGCGCCCCCACCGTGATGCCGGCACCAGTGTAACCCTCGGCGATGACTTGCGGGCAGTTGAGCACCGAGGCGCCCTGGCCGGGTACCAGGCCGTAACCCTGGCCGGCCACATAACCACCGTAATGCTTGGGCTTGAGCGAGAGCTTGACGCTGTCTACGCCCGCGGTCTTGGCGAGAGCCTCGGCCTGATTGACCGGCATCCACATCGAGACTACTCCCTGGTGGTACCAGGGAACCGAAGCGGTGATGGTGCAGCCGAGCGCCTCGTAAGCCTTGATCGATTTCTCAAGCGGCATTTTTCCATCAAGAGTGACTTCCACCTGGACTCGATCCGTCGCATCGTAGCGGGCGAGCTTGTAATTCTTGATCACGCCGGCGAACTGTTCATGGGTCAGCTTCTTGCCGTTCTGTGGCAGCGCACCTTTGTAGTCTTGGACCAGTTCGCCGAGACCCAGGGCCAGGTTTTCGGGCGGAGCGGCCAGGAGCGATCCGCCAAAGGCGGTGGTGGCCAGCGCCAGGCTGCTGGTCAAGAGGCGGCGGGAGCGACGAGTGGCGGCCGCGTTAAACAAGTGAGAGAGAGGTCGATTAAACATTTGTCGTGGTTGGAAAAGTGGATTGAGTGGGGGACGGGGTTATGAGGAGCGGCGGCGGCGGAGCACCAAAGCCAAGCCACCGAGACCGGCGGCCAAGGCCGTGAGTGTCGAAGGCTCGGGTACAATGTTCGGGATGATGCTCAAGGCGATGACGTACTTGCCGCCCTCGTTGGTATACCCGGTGTAGTTACTAATAGGCAGAGTACTGGTCGCGGCGTAAGTTCCCTCGGAATTGCCTGTGGTGGTGAAGTTGGGGAAGATGAGAGCCCCGGTCGCATCAATCGGATAATTACCCGAGCCGGTAATCAGCAGGTAGTAGTTGCCGGCCAGAAGCGAGGAAACCGTCAGACTGGACTGATCTCCGCCGCTCGCGGCGTCGTCGTTCGTGGAGATGCCGACCCCGCTAGAGTTGAACAGTGAAATCTGGTCGTCAAAATCGTTGGCACCAGCGACGAAAGCGGTCGTCGAGGCAGTGAAAGCCGCCGGGCTGGCCACTGTAATCTCGTACATGTCTCCGTTGTAAGTGTTGTCTCCCGCCGCGGTCGGCACCGTCGTGCCAGAGATCGCAGTGTATGTCACCCCTGCCACGCCCGGGACTACCTCAGCGGTGGCAGGAAGGTCGCCCGCGGTCGAGCCCCCGGCGTAAGTCTGAGCGTGGACGGTGCGCAGGCTTGGCAGATACGCCGCTGCGAAAGCAAGAGGAATTGCAAACTTGAGTCTCATTTTGGGCTGTTCGTTACTGTTGTTCGTTGGTCGTGCCAGGGAAATTCCCGGTTCTGGGTGACGGATGGCCGGTTCTATCAAGTTCGGGAGCAAAAAGGAAGAAAATCCATTTCTCGCACCCGGTTGGCATCGCGTGCTCCCGGCGTTAGCGTTTGTTGTGCCACCAGAGCTAAAACACAAAAGATTCACGAGATAGTTTGGGGAAAGATGGATAGATGCATGGTTCATGCGACTGGGAGAACGGTTGACCTATTGCTCGCACCCGCGCTAAGTCCTTGAAATACAAAGATGGAGCAAAAGGAACCCGGCAAATAGAAGTGCAGACCGCACGGTTCCTCGCAGTCGGTTTCGAGCATTGATCGCGCCCCGCGAACGCGGGCAGCTTCTCACGATTGATTCGTCTCGAGGGCAGTGCGTCGATTCCGATGAAGATGGAAGTGAATGATTCTTACCACCAAGACAAGATCGTGACATTGGCGGTGCGAACTTTTGATCATAGCGCCGGCGAGGGCTGCCGAAGACGGGGTGCGGTGCGGACCGCCGCATGGCGCGGACGGATTTTGTCCCACCTATTCGATGGCCGGCCTGGGTGGAGACAAGGGTTACGATTTTTTAACGAAAAATCTTGCCACTACACGGCACAATCAATATCTCAACGCTCTCACCGCTGGCTTGGGTCATTCCATAAGAATATGGTGGCACGGACGGCAGGGGAGAGATCTCGGCGCTCAGGTTTTGTTGGGATGTGCGCGCGATTTTCAGACCGCCAGGCTAAAGGAAGCGCCGGGGCGGCACGCGGGAAGCAGGCTACTTATGAAATATACAAAGAAAGCAATCGTCGTCGGCTTAGCCGCTGTGGCGTCAATCGGGATGGTGGGCAGCGCAGCGCAGGCCCAAACTTTTACGGAAACGACGGACGCCGGGCAAACGCTGGCGACCGCTGATCCTACTGCTGCCGGAGCCCCTGGCACTCCGCTGACTGAGATTTTGGGCTCGTTCAGCAGTGCATCAGACGCGGACTTGTTCGTGATCACCATCACGACCCCATCGACGTTCAAGGCCACGACCGTTAACACTCTCACCGCAACTTCGGGCGTCGATACAGCCCTTTTCCTCTTTGACTCGAGCGGACACGCCATCGAGACCAACGACGACGCGAGCGGTACGAGCATCGACTCGACGCTGCCTTCGGGCAGCACGTTGCTCGCGAACTTGACGTCGGGCACCTACTTCCTCGGCATCAGCAGCTCCGGGAACGAGCCGATTAATTCCGCCAGCCAGTTGTTGTTCAATGGTTATCCGGGCGGCGACACGACAGCCGTGCGAGGTCCTGCTAGCGGTGTCAACCCGACGACGCTGTCCACCTTTAATAGCAACGAGTACGATACCACTACCTCTGGCCCGTACGAGATCGACCTGACGAGCGCCGCGACGGCGGCAAATCCCCTGACCGTGCCGGAGCCGTCGAGCTGGGCTGCGGTCGCCTTAGGCGGTGTCACCGCTGGTTTCGCTTTCCTGCGCCGTCGCCGTTCCGTCATCTAAACCCACCCTGCTGTTCTTCGGTCGTTCTGTTAGTCCCGAACGAAGCGCAGATTCTACCCTTCTTTACCAGCTAGTTTTATCTTCCAGTCATGATCCATCTCTACTTACGATTTCCTCGCAATTACCGCCAGCTACGAGCCACCCGCTCCGCGCTCGCGGCGTGTGCTGCCGCTGTTCTCCTGACGGGCACGCTGTCCGCCAAACCCGTGCCGGAGAATCTCGGCAACGGATTGGACAAGTTGGTGCTCAGCCAACGGGCCATCAACGATGCCAAGGCTTCGGGCGTCTCGCTCACGGATACCGTCAAAGTCGACGGCAAGGAGTACGCCAACCGTGAGGCGGCCAATTTTGGTGTTCTCTCGATGAAGGACAGCCAGGGCCGGGTCCTGGTGCGTGTCACCCTCAACGGCAAGGCAACCTACAAAGAAACCAAGTCGAGCATGGAGACCGCCGTCAAGTCGTTGAAGGTCACGGCCGAAGATAAGACTTACCGGGGAGTAGGTGTGATGAACGCTTACGTGGACGTGGCCGACGTGCCCGCGCTAGCGCAGATCCGCGGAGTTTCCGCGGTCATTCTCGAGCTCAAGCCGTTCAACAAGAAAATCACCCGGGAGCAGTCGCTCGCCGTTGGTGGCCCGAAAGTCGTGGTCGGTCAGGTGCTCAACAAACTTGGCACCGCCTTCGATCAGGGCGTGACGCAGCACCGCGTCGACCAGATCAATCAATTTTACAACCCCAGCGCCCCGGTGGATTACGAAGGCCAGGGGATGCAGGTCGCCTGCATGTCGGACAGCTTCGACTCGGACACGACGGGGAGCTCCGCGGCGGACATCTCGACCTTTGATCTACCAGGCAATTCGGCCGATCCGGTCGGCAATACCACCCCGGTCTACAACTTCCAAGACATTACGGGCGGCACAGATGAAGGTCGCGCGATGTGCCAGATCGTGCACAAAATGGCGCCGAAGGCGAAGATCGCTTTCGCGACAGGCGATAACGGCGAGGTCTCTTTTGCCAACAACATCCGCGGTCTGGCGGGTCTCGCGGGTTACACCAACTCCGGGCAGACCTTCGCGGCGGATCCCATCTGCGACGATCTTGGCTACTATGACGAGCCGTACTTTCAGGATGGCATCATCGCGGGCGGCATCGCCGACGCGACCGCAGCGGGCGTGAGCTACTTCTCGAGCGCCGGCAACGACATCGGGAGCGCGGGGTATGATTCGCAACTGCGCTTCGTCGCCAACGGCACAGGCCTGACGGCTGCCGCGGGCAATACGGCGCTTGCTGGCACGAACATCAATCTGGCCAACGTGCCGACCAACCTCTATGCGGGTGGGTTCCACAACTTCAATCCCGCCGCGGGTGGGTTGCAGGTGGCACAATTGGTGGGCATCGCCGCCAACAACACGGTGCCTACAGTGTTGCAGTGGAACGAGCCGTATGACCAATCCACCGAGCCGAACAACGAGACGCTGATCTATACACAGAACGGCGACTACACGAGTACGGCCGACAATGCCTACAGCTACACTATTCCCAACACGTTGACGGCCGGCACGCTCTACGAGCTGGACGAAATCGCCAACGGCGACGGCTTCGACGGCGCGATCACGATCACGGACCCGAATGGAACGGTCATCGTTCCCCGCCAGGATAACGCGGTGGATGAACAAGTCCGCTTCTTCGCCGACGTGACCGGGCCGGGCTATGTCGTGACCGTTGGCCACTACAGCACGACGACGGGTGACTTCACCCTGAACCTCTATTCGACGACCGGCTTCAGCGGCAACACGGTGCAGACTCAAATCAGCCTGCTGGTGTTCGATACCGCCGGCAACTACATCCCGGCCAGCTCGCTGACTCAGAACGCCTTGGCGACCAACGAGCCGCTGCAAATCGGTTACACGAACTACAGCGGCACGCAAAGAGCCGTTCAATACGTCATCGCGCGGGCCAATGTACCCACCGGCCCCAATGTGGCGACGGAGGTGCGTTATCTCCTCCCTGGTGACGGTCTGGCCGGCTACGGCCCGGAGCAGTTCTTCAGCTACACCACGGTGACGACTGGTGGGCACGCCATGCAGAGCAGCTGCAACGGCATGGCCGCCTACAGTGTCTTCCGCCCAAGCTTGCCGGAGTACTACTCCTCTCCCGGCCCGGTCACGGTCTACTACGACGCCAATAACAACCGGCTGAGCACGCCCGATGTCCGTTTACAGCCGCGCCTGGCGGCAGCCGATAACGGGAACACCAGCTTCTTTAGCGGCGATGTAGCGAGCGACCCGGACACGAATCCGAACTTCGCCGGCACCAGCGCGGCGGGACCGCATGCGGCAGCCATCGGCGCCCTCGTTCTCCAGGCCCACGGCGGACGGCGCAGCGTCACTCCGGCACAGATGACGAGCCTGCTCGAGCGGACCGCGTTTCCGCATGACCTCGATCCGAATTACTCGAGCGGCAGCGCGCGGGTGAACACCGGTGGGAAGGTAACGGTCACCGTCAGCAGTGACGATAGCACCGGTTCAACGGCAGAATCGACGGCGTACGTCCCCGGCAAGAACGATCCCAACGCGTTTACCGTCAACTACATTGGCGCCAGCAGCGTGACGAGCATCGTTTTCAATCCGGGCGGCACGTCCGCGACGGCTGGAAACGTGAGCATGGGCGACAACGGCGTGACGTACACTCCCACCAGTTCAACGACGCCGGAAGGTACGGCGACGTACTTTGAGAACAGCCTGCCCGGCGCGATCTTTCTCCCGGCCACCAAGGCGTTCACGCTGGGTACGGGAATCACGATCACACCTCTGACGGCGGTGACCTATTCCAATCCGTCGAGTGCGGTTGCCTCGCAGATGTACACCATGACCATCACCATCCCGAGTGGCACCCTGACCGGCGGTCAGGTCCTGCGCTTCGGCGTTGGGCGCGGATTTGCCCGGACCGCCAACACCGGAAGCACCGGGGTTGTGGTGCCGGCGGTCAGTGGCGGAGCGTATTACTGCGCAGACATCCTGGGGGGCGGGGTGACGATTCCTGAAGGCACCGTCACGGCGGGCGGCATGACCTTCAGCGGCACGACCGCTGACGGTGGCACGTTCAGCGGCGTCATCAAGAATAACATTAATTCGGGTTACTCGCCCTTGGACGGTTACGGGTTTATCAACGCCCAGAGCGCTGTTTCCGCAGCAGTGCAGTAAGTCAGCCGGAGAACGTAAGTTCTGCTAGATAGCCTTCCAGCCCTCCCGAGCGAGGGCTTTTTCTTGTCGAGAAACGGGTGATGG
>CAXUFU010000158.1:0-6404 GCA_964250275.1 uncultured Chthoniobacterales bacterium
CTCCGAGCCGTCCCATTTTGTCCGGAAGCGTTGGCCTTCGCGAGAGGCTCTCCAGACAGTTTGGGACGGCTCGGAGAGCCCGCCCCTACCTTATTTTGGAGAGGACGCCCCCTTAGCCCTACAGCGGGATGACGTAACACGGCGCGCCGTTGAACTCGAACGCGCGCGAACCCCGTGGAAGCTTTTCTCCCAACGGCGTCCTGGACGGAGCAACGCTCTCGCTCCGCGCTGGCGCCGGTGCCTCTGGCGATTGCTCCGAGAACCCAGGCGTCGCCGGCGTGCACTGCGCCAAATCAAAGTGAAAATCTTTGTCGAGTGCCACCGCGTCGCCCGCCAGCGAGCCGGCGACAGGAACCATGATGCTGCACAACAAGATCACTGCTTTCATACCCTCAGGGTCAGCATAGCGAAGTGTTTGCAAACGGCAAACGACCGCGTTAACAGCCTCCACTTGCATGACTTTCACTTCATCCGCGGCCAGCCGCATCGTGCCCGTTGTTTTCTGGATGGGCGTCGTCTTCCTGGCTTCCACCGACCTCGGCTCGGCCGCGCACACGGGTTCAATTGTCCTTTGGATCCTGCGTGCAGTCTCGGCCGGGCGTCTATCGCTGCCGGCCATGGAGGAAATTCATTTCCTCATCCGCAAGACCGCCCATCTGACGGAGTACGGCATCCTGGGTGCGCTGCTTTGGCGGGCGTTTTCGTCCCCGGCGCGCCCACCCGTTTTCACCGGCGCGGCTGCCTTGATCGTGGCGGCGCTCTACGCCTGCTCGGACGAATACCACCAGTCCTTTGTTCCCTCGCGCACCTCCAGCATCCGCGACGTTGCCATCGATACGGTCGGCGCCGCCGTCGGCGTCACCCTCTGCTGGTGCGTCCGGGCCGCGCTTTCTAAGCGCCCTGAGCCGCCGGCCCCGGGTAAAGCTTGAAAACCTGATCCAAGCGCGAGATCTCGAAGATGCGCCGCACGCTTTCGCGGGTGGCCACCAGGGCGAACTCGCCGCCGTAGGCCTGGATCCGCTGCATCGCATCGATGAAGGCCGCCAGTCCCGAGCTATCGACGTAGCTCACCCGGCTCAAGTCCAGGTGAATGCGGGGCAGCTTGCGCGCAATCAGCGGGTTGAGCCGCTCGAGCAGCATGGGCGATTCATGCAGGTCGATCTCGCCGTCGAGCGCGACGACTTCCAAATCCCCGTGCGATGATGTTTGCTCCTGGGCCATAGGTTTGTTCGTGCACTTCGCATCCCGGCTAACGCCTGCGTGTACGATAGCTGCTACCTTCAGAAAGCGCACGTTTCTTTCCCTCGCGCCTGCGCTGGCCTATCATCATGCACACGAGTAAGTTAGCCACACGATCCGGGGATTCGGGGGATTTTGCACAGGTGTACCAGCAAACAACGGCTCGGCCAACAGACTCCAACCGCGGCACGGTCCGCTTTTCCGTGGTGATCCCCACCTGCGGAAGGCCGGCCGCTTTAGCCGAGTGCCTGGACCGCTTGGCTCCGGGCCGTCAGGAGCTGGCGAGCGCTTTTTACGAGGTCGTCGTGGCCGACGACGGGGCGGAAAACGCCACCGTGCGTGAGATGGTCGCGCGGGATTATCCGTGGGTGCGTTGGGTTGCTGGTCCGCGCCAGGGTCCAGCGGCCAACCGCAATGCAGGCGCCGCGCAGGCCCGCGGCGATTGGTTCGTCTTTACGGACGACGATTGCCTGCCCTGCCCCCGCTGGCTGGCCGGCTTTGCCGCTCACCTGGATGGCCATCCGGAGAGCCGCGTGCTCGAGGGCCGTACCGATGACGGCGGCGCCCCGCCCGCTGGGCCTTTTTATACGGCGCCCTTGAACACGCAGGGGGGCTATCTGTGGTCGTGCAACATGGCGATCGCTCGTCCACTGTTTTTGGAGTTGAGCGGTTTCGACGAGGAGTTTCCGTACCCGCACATGGAGGACGTCGATCTGCGTTTGCGCCTGGAAGATCGTGGGGTGCGCTACGAGTTTGTGCGCGAGGCCTGTGTGGATCACTTGCCGCGGCCGCTGGGTTCAGCCTGGAAGTGGGCGCGCTCGCGGGAGTCGTCCTACTATCTCGCCGCCAAGCGCGGCGTCACGGCCGAGCGGGTGGGCTTTAGTGTGTCGACGTACGCCCGAGCGTGCATGCGTTCGTTCCGCCACTGCCGTAACGCGTGGGAATATGTGCTCGTCGTAGGCCGGATCGTGGCGGAGGTGGTCCTGCTCGCCTGGCAAGTCCCGCTGTGGCGATGGCGCTATCGAAACGGCCTGCCGGCAGGGAGGGGTTCATAGAGCAAGCCGAGCTCGCGAGAGCCTTGCGTTGCATCTTTGCTTGCATCACACTAGCCGCAGGATGAAATCCGGTTATCTCGACCGTATCACGAGCGAACCTGGCAAGTGCGGGGGACGGCCTTGTATCCGGGGCTTGCGGATGCGGGTTAAAGACGTGTTGGAGTTGCTGGCGGCAGGAGCCAGTCACGAGTAAGTGGCTCTCTGATTACCCCTATTTGGAAGCGGCTGATATCATTGCCTGCTTAGAGTTCGCCGCTGCACAAAGTGCACGCCGGACGCGATAAATCCGGATACCCCCGGCCTCTGCCACCGGCGCGTCGAGCAGTGGCACGCGCTCCAGCCAGGGCGGGACGCCGGCCGGGGAGGGACTCGACAGCCGGAAGGCGAGGGTCCGCCGCGCCTCGGGCACGTTGACGCGGCCAGTCTTGAGCGTTTGCATCTCGAGCACGAACGTTGGCTCTGCCACCGCCAGCACGAAGTCCACGCCGCGCTCGCGCACGATGCGCCGAGCTTCCGCGTCATCGCCTACATCGTTGTAGAAATCGATCGTCGCGTGCGCGCCAACCAAGTTCTCCCAGTAATACGATCCCACCGTTTCGACCCCGCCGTAGTAGTGCAAGGTCGGGCTATCGCCCGGGGGTGCCATCACCCGGGCGGGACGGTCGCCGCCGCGCGAGTGGAGCTCCAGATTCCACGCCGCTTCCTTGAGCGCCATCATGCTCTTGAGCAGCACGAGCGCGTGCGGTTCCGCGCGTTCACGCAGGGTGCGGATCTGGAGCACACCGAAGATTGCCCAGCTCGGCAGCAGAAACGCCAGCAGCAGCCAGGCCCGCGCGCGGCCCGGTGGGCGGAAGGGCAGACAGAAAACCGCCGCCAGCGTCAACAGCAGCAGCGAGATCTCCAGGAAACCCAGCCAACGAATTTGCAAGAGGGTCCAGCCCAGAAAAACCGCCGTCGCCAGCAGCAGCGTCAGGAGCGCCCCGCGCCGCCAAGGCTCCTGCCGCCGCCAAAACAGCACGCCCACCGCCAGCGGCACCGCGAACATCAGCACGCCGGTCTCGTTCCAGAGATGGAACAGAGCCGCCAGCGGCTGCCGCGGGTCGAGCCACGGCCGCCCTTCGGAGATGACCCACGCCGACCAAACCATCACGGGATCGCGCAAGACAAACCAGGACCGCGGCCCGGCCAGGATCGCCAGCGGCATGGCCGCCAGGCCGAGCAGCCCAAGAAACCCGCGCGTCAACAGGATCCGGCCCCGCACCCGCGCCGGGTCCACCTTTGCCACCATGATCGCCCACATCAATTCTCCGGCTCCGGCCCAGGCCAGCGCAATCAGCGGGTGATTGACCTCCAGCCTCATTTCCATGTGCCATGGGAAATATTCCACCAGGTAAAAGAACAGGCTGGTGACGGCGCCCACCCGTGACCAATGCCGCCAGAGTTCCGGCTCAAAGCGGCTCGTGCCGGCTCCCGAGCGCCGAGAGGCGAAACACAACGCGCCGAGTACCGCGCCCGCGCCCAGCACCCCGATACAGACAATTTGTTGCGTCGAGCCAATCCACAGCCCGATACCGCCGCAAACGCACGCGGCCGTAAACCAGGCACGCGCCCGGGCCGCGTCCCGGTAAAGCCAACGATCGAACCTGCCGCCGGTTTCCGCGCCGGCGGGTTCCGCATCCGCCGCCCGCACCCAGCCCATGCCTCCAAGCAACGCGCCCAGGAACAAACCCGCAAAAGCCATCAGATGCAGCCCATGATGATCGGGATGGCCGGAGGAAAAGTCCCATTCCACCCCAGGGAGCATCGTGAGCGTGAGGATGAACAGGCCGGTAGCCCACGCGCCCAGCCGCCGACGCAGCACAAGCGCCAGGGCGGTCACAAAACAGGCAAACAGCACCGGGTTCGCCCAAGGCGCGACCTGGGCGATCGCCGGCTCCAGCGGCACGCCGCCGCACGCGTGCGCCAAGCCCGCCAGCAACAGCAGCCACCAACTGAAGCTCGCGCTCCATTGCCGTTCGCGGCCTTAAGGCGCGTTGTCGAACGGATCGTCGTGCGGGCGGATGGTGCCGTCGCGATACTGTTTCTGGGTGAGATCGATCCAGCATTCCGAGTCCGGATCGAACATCACGGGCGGTTGGGTGCGGGCGAACTGCGCGCACGCTCCGCGGCCCGCCTGATTCGCGGGCGCCAGCCGGCAAAGCTCCTCGACCCGGTCGGCCGCCAGCGCGATGCGGCGAAAATTCGACGTGGCCAGTCCAATCGACCCGAGAGCTGCGATCCACAGTAAGAACACAACGCACCAACCTACCGCCATCCCTTCGCGCCCGCGCCGGGGCGATGCTAACTCAAGGCGGCGAGTTCCTCCCTCTTGAGAAGCCGGCGGTAAATCTGCGAGTGCGTCGGACATCGCTTCTTTCTTTAGCAGCAAATAAGCCAGGACCCCTCGTGCCCGCTCCCGCTCGTGGCACTCCCTGGCTCGAATCTAGCTCCGATAGACGAGCTTCCGAGAAAATCCCCTCGCATGGACCTCCCCAGCCATCCCACCGCGCCGCCGCGCATTCTCATTTTCATCGTGGCCTATAACGCCCGGACGACGCTCAGTTGGGTGCTCGACCGCATTCCGGCCAGCTTGCGCAGCGAAAACGTCGAAGTGTTGGTGATCGACGATTCCTCGCCGGACGATACGTTTCAGACTGGGGTGGCTTACGCCGCCACGCACGATGGCTTGAAGATCACGGTTTTGCGCAACCCCGAGAACCAGGGTTACGGCGGCAACCAAAAGCTGGGTTACCGCTATGCCATCGAGCACGGCTTCGATTTCGTGGCCCTGGTGCACGGGGACGGCCAATACGCGCCCGAATGTCTGCCGGAGTTGCTCGCCCCTTTGCTCGCGGGCGAGGCCGAAGCGGTTTTCGGGTCGCGCTTGCTCACCGCCGGAGGCGCCCGCCGGGGTGGGATGCCGCTCTACAAGCTCGTGGGCAATCGCGCGCTGACCCGTTTTCAAAATGCGCTGCTTGGCACCCACCTTTCCGAGTTCCATTCCGGATACCGGCTCTACGCCACCCGCGCGCTGCAGCGCATCCCTTTCGAGTGCAACACGAACGATTTCCATTTCGACACCGAGATCATCATCCAGCTCGTCCTGGCTGGACAACGCATCGCGGAACTGCCCATCCCCACCTTCTACGGCGATGAAGTCTGCCGCGTCAACGGCCTCAAATACGCCTGGGACGTTTGCCGCACGATGCTCCGCGCCCGGCTGCACCAGGTCGACCTGGTTTACGATCGCAAGTTCGATGTTGGCTGCCCCAGCCGCAGCTATGAACTGAAGCTGGGCTATCCCTCTTCCCATACGTTCGCGCTGGCGGCGGCCCAACCCGGCAACCGCGTCCTGAACATCGGCTGCGCCAAAGCCGATTTGACCCCGGAACTGGCGCGCCGTTCCTGCCAGGTGACGAACATGGGCGCGCAACCGCCGGTGGCGTCCACGGGTGCGGACAGCGAGGACTTCATCACCTGGAATCCGCGTGGGGGCGAGTTTCCGGTCGATGTCTCGCAGTACGATCAAGTGTTCCTGCTGGACATGGTCGAGCACCTCGATGAGCCGGAGCGGTTTTTGGAGGAACTGCGTTTTGCCGCGCGGCGGCATCGCCCGGAAGTGGTCATTGCGACGGCAAACGTGGGTTTCATCGTGACGCGATTGATGTTGCTGCTGGGGCACTTCAACTACGGGCGCCGCGGCGTACTGGATCGCTCGCATCGGCGGCTGTACACGTTCCGATCGTTGCGGACGCTGCTGGAGCAGTCGGGTTACCGCATCCTGGAGACGCGCGGCGTGCCAGCGCCGTTTCCGTTGGCCGCTGGCAACGGCTGGTTGAGCCGGTTGTTGCTGCGCGGCAACGAACTGCTGCTGCGCCTGAGCCGGAGCTTGTTTTCGTACCAGATTTTCATCCGCGCACAGGCCCTGCCGAGCGTGCACCATCTGCTCGAGCAGACGGTAGAAAACAGCGAGGCGCTCCTCGAGCGCTACGCCAAGGCGGAATAGGCTTCGTTACAAAGGTAGGGATGGGTCTCCGTGTATAGACCGGAGACATGGGTAACAGGTGGCCG
>CAXUFU010000159.1:0-6377 GCA_964250275.1 uncultured Chthoniobacterales bacterium
ATCGAGCGCCAAATCCGCGCCCTGTCGCCCTGGCCGGGAGCGTTCACCACGCTGCCGGATGGCGCGATCCTCAAAATTCATGGCGCACTGCCGCTGCGGCGGTGTGGCGGCCGGCCGGGCGAGGTGTTGCGCGCGAGCCCGCGCGGATTGCTCGTCGGCGCGGGCGAGGAGGCTGGCGGCGGGGGCGTGCTTTTGCGGGAAGTGCAACTCGAAGGCAAGCGGCGCCTGCGCCTGGCGGATTTCCTGCGGGGCCATCCGCTGGCGCCGGGAACGATGCTCGGAACTTTTGCGTGACAAGGCTGGCGGAGGCGGCTTTTATGGCTGCCGCTTCCATGCCTGCCGCCCAGCTTTTCCCGGACCATTCTCCTGCCACTGCTGCTGACGCTGACGCTTCCGTTCCCCGCTCCGGCGCGGGCCCGGCCGTCTATAAACGGATCGTGCTCAAGATCAGCGGCGAGGCGCTCCGGGAAGCGGGCAGCCGGGACAATATCTCGCCGCAGATCGTGCTGGCGGTGGCGGAGTCGATTCGCGACGTGCAGGCCATGGGAGTTCAGGTCGCGGTGGTGGTCGGCGGCGGCAACATCTGGCGCGGAGCGAGCGCCAGCCAGCGCGGCATGGACCGGACGATGGCCGATTACATGGGCATGCTGGCGACGATCATGAACGGCATCGCTTTGCAGAGCGCCCTGGAGGATATTGGCGTCGAAACGCGGGTGCAGACCGCCATCGAGGTCAAGAACGTGGCCGAGCCGTACATCGTGCGGCGGGCTGTGCGGCATCTGGAAAAGGGTCGCGCCGTGATTTTTGTGGCCGGGACCGGCAACCCGTTCTTTTCGACCGACACCACGGCGGCTTTGCGCGCGAGCGAAATCGGCGCCCAGGTGATCCTGAAAGCTACTAAAGTGGACGGCATTTACACGGCCGACCCCATGAAGGATCCGACTGCCACCCGCTACGACCGCATCAATTACACCGAGGCCCTGTCCAAGCGCTTGCAGGTGATGGACTCGACGGCGTTCAGCCTCTGCATGGATAACCACGTGCCCATCGTCGTCTTCGATATGAACCAACCCCAGAACATTCTCCGGGCCGTGCGCGGGGAGAAGGTCGGCACGCTGGTCGGCGACTTTTAATTGTTGGCCGGGCGCTTCGCCTGCTGGGCACGCACTGCAGGACGCCAGATTTGCAGGTGCAGAGCGTTTGGCTTCGATTATGATGGTCGCACGGTGGCGGCAGCCCGCGCCTCTGGCCGGTGTGCCGGCGGCTGCTCCCCCCGCGATTTTCCTTCCATGAACGCAGACGATATTCTCCTCGAAGCTGAAGACGCCATGGAAAAGAGCGTCACCTACATGATGCACGAGTTTTCGGCCGTGCGCACCGGCAAGGCGTCGCCCGCGCTGGTCGAGAACATCGATGTCGAGGCGTACGGGGCGAACATGAAGCTCAAGCAACTGGCGCTGATCACGACGCCCGAGCCGCGGTTGCTGGTGATCCAGCCCTTCGACGCGGCCACCGTCAAAGACATCGAGCGCGGGCTCAAGGAGTCGAAGATCGGCATCACGCCGCAGGTCGACGGCAAGATCATCCGGCTGCCTATCCCGGAGTTGAGCGAGGAGCGCCGGC
Source organism: uncultured Chthoniobacterales bacterium (assembly GCA_964250275.1). Taxonomy (GTDB): domain Bacteria; phylum Verrucomicrobiota; class Verrucomicrobiia; order Chthoniobacterales; family SZAS-18; genus CAXUFU01. Next base: position 1,624 of record CAXUFU010000159.1, read on the forward strand.
GGGACCTGGTCAAGGGCATCCGGCAGATGGCCGAGGAAGGGCGCGTCCGGATTCGGGGCCACCGTCGCGCCGGCATTGACGAGGCCAAGAAAATCAAGAAGGACGGGACGATGACCGAGGATCAGCTCGCCGATCTGGAAGACGGCGTGCAGAAGTTGACCGATCAGTTCATCAAGAGCATCGACGAGCATCTCGCGCACAAGGAAGCCGAGATCATGAAGGTCTGAGCGGGGCGGCCCGGAGGGAGACCAGCAGAGACGTAATTTTTGTTATGAACCAGGTACATCGTTCGCCCGCCTCATCTTTCCGCGCTCGTGCCGTCCTCCTGGCGGGGCTGATCGCGTGCGGGTTGCCGCTGTTGCTGAACGGGTGCTCCTTGTTCCATCGGCAACGCAAGAGCCCCACGGCGATGACCGTGACCAAGCCGGTGCCCGTGGTAAAGCCGGTCGTCCGCCCGGCGCCGGATTTCGCCTGGATCGGAGCCGGCGGCAAAGCGACGCCGCTGAAAGCGTTGCGCGGCCAGCCGGTGGTGGTGCTGATCGCCGCTTCTCCTGACGAACGGGATTTCCGCAAACAGGTCAGCCACATCGATGGCCTGTATCTGGATCTATCCGAGCGTAAGACGGTTTTCCTGGCGGCGTTTTCCGCGCGCTCGGGCCGGGTGGCTTCGAATGTGCCCTACGCGATCGCCGCCGACGGGGCGGCTGTGGCGAAGGCCTTCGGGGTGCCGCCAGGCGGTTTTGGGGTGGCGGTGATCAGTCCGGATGGGAACGTGGATTTGTTTTCCACCCAGGTGCAGGCCGCGCAGCGGTTGCTCGACATGATCAATAACTCGTACCAGACGCAGGCTAACTCACGCACCGGTTTGGGGAGTTGATGTGAACTGAGGTCCCCAAAGTGGGTCAAGGTCGCGCGCCGGATGGGGTGATTGCCGGGAGGGCCGGCGCCGTTTCAGCTCCGACATGAGCTTCGACGACGCTAAATACCTCGAGCGCCGGCAAGAGGTGTGCGGCGGTGCGCGTACTTCGGCCAGCGGCGGATTGAACGCTCACCCCTCGCGCAGGGAGCGAATCGCCGCGGCCGCATCGGGCGCGCGGAAGACGGAAGTGCCCGCCACCATCACGTCGGCGCCGTGCGCGCGGGCGATGCGCGCGGTCTCGGCCTTGATCCCGCCATCGACCTCGATGTGGTATTGCCAGCCATGCGCGCTGCGCAGTTGCGCCGCGCGGCTCACCTTGTCCATCGTCGACGGGATGAACTCCTGGCCGCCGAAGCCGGGATGGACTGTCATGACCAGCAGCAAATCGATGTTCGGCAAATGATGCTCGACCGTTTCCAGGGGCGTTTCCGGGTTGATCGCCAGCCCCGCGAGACAACCGGCGTCGCGCGCGGCGCGGAGCGTGGCGGCGCAATCGTGTTCCGCTTCCGGGTGCACCAAAATCGAGTGCGCCCCGGCTTCCACGAAACGCGGCAGGTAATGGTCCGGGTGGCAAATCATCAAGTGGACGTCGAGCGGGATTTGGACGCTCTTGTGCATGGCTGCGACCACCGCCGGGCCAAACGAGATGTTATCGACGAAATGGCCGTCCATGATGTCGAGATGGAGCCAATCGGCCCCGGCCGCGGCGATGCGTTGGGCCTCGTGACCCAACTGCGTGAAGTCGCCCGCCAGCAACGATGGGGCGACGATGATCTGCTTGTAATCCACGCCCGCTAGCTTCAGACAAAATCCGCGGAAGGAAACCATTGTTTTTTTGCGTCGCCCAAGTTGCCCTGCGGCGCGTCCCGGCTTCTCTTGGCCTGCCGCGGACCGGCGCCTGACGTGGAAGACGAGCCTCTGATCGATCTGCAAAGCGACGTCCACTTCATGGGCGAGGCGCTGCGCCAGGCCGTGCGCGCCTATCAGGCGGAAGAGGTGCCGATCGGCGCGGTGGTGGTGCAAGCCGGCCGGGTGATCGCGCGGGCGTTCAACCAGGTGGAGATGCTCAAGGACGCGACGGCGCACGCGGAGATGCTGGCGATCACGCAAGCCGAGAACGCGCTGGGCGATTGGCGCCTGCATGGCTGCACGCTTTACGTGACCAAGGAACCTTGCCCGATGTGCGCGGGCGCGGCGGTGCACGCGCGCCTGGACCGGGTGGTGTTCGGCTGCCCCGATCCCCGGGGAGGGGCGGCGGGCGGCCTGCTCAACCTGCTACAGGAGCCGGCGCTCAACCATCGTTGCGAGATTAGCCCGGGCGTGCGCGCGGAAGAATGCGCCCGGCTGCTGCGAGAGTTTTTTCGCGGGCGGCGGGGAAAGGAATAGGCGCGCAGGGCGTGTTCTGACGATGCAGGGCGGGCGCTCGCTTGTGGCCAGCTGGATCGTGCAACGCCAGCCGCAGGAACGTCACCCACAACTTTCGCTCGCCGTACCCGTTAGGTCCCAGGCCGTCAGCACCGCCGTCTCCCGTTCCGCGCTCGGCCCTGCCCGCAAGGTCGCCTGACGCGCTGCAGGTTGGCTCTTGAACCAGGCCAACGTTTCCCGCGCCGTGTCCGCGACCGGGCGAAAGGTCAATCCCTTGTCCAGCGCCCGTTGGATGTTCAGGCTTGCAAACCCTTTCGTGTCCCCCACGGGCGGAACCCACACGGGCATATCGGACCACGCGGAAATGTGTTGCGCCTCCAGGAAATCCGCCTTCACCCACACCAGTTCCGCTTTCGAGCCAATCCCCTTTTGGATGCCATCGAGCATGCCGCCCATCGTCAATTTCTGCGCCGGACCCGTGGCGGTGTACACGCCCGTCTGTTTTCCTTCCGCCATCCGGATCGTCCACTCGGCCAGGTCGCGGGCGTCGATGAACTGCACCGGATCGCTCGGCGCGCTGGGCGCGAGAACTTTGCCCCCGCGGGCGAGCCGCACTGGCCAATAGGTGAACCGGTCGCTCTCGTCGCCGGGACCGACGATCAGGCCGGGCCGAATGATCAGGGTCTGGCCTGGAAACCATTTTGCACTTCCTGTTCGGAAAGCGCCTTGAGCGGGCCGTAAAGCGCGTACTTGGAATCAACCACCGATTGCAAGGTTTCCTGCATCGGGTCAGGTCCAGTGTACTTCTCCAGTGGAGCGCTCTCGTCCTGGCCCGGCTGGCTGGTGTCGGCACAGACGGAAACCGTCGAGATGAGGATGTACCGATCCACCTTTCCTTTGAGCACCTGAGCGGCGTCGCGCACCCACACGGGCAGTGTGGTGGGATTATCAATCGCCACGTCCCACCGGCGACCTTTGAGGGCATCGAGTTGGCCGTTGCGGTCGCCGATGAGTTGCTCTACCCCGCTGGGCAATTCGCCAGGATGGGTTTTGCCCCGGTTGAACACGGTGACCTGGTGCCCACGGGCGAGCGCGTACCGAACTTGGCAGGGACCGGTGAAGCCCGCCCCGCCCAGGATCAAAATATGCAAAGGTGAGAGAGTTTTGGCAGTTTCGATCGGTGGGTTCAGCTCCGATCCTGGCCGGGCGCCTCCGGTGTCATTGGGAGGTGATGTTCGCGCCTTTACCCGTGGTCCACGCTTGCGACAAGTTCTGGTAAAGCTGCTGCAAGTTTTCCTTGGTCGAAAGCCGGTACTCCACCGTATGCGCGTGGGTGGTGGTGGGATAGTTTTTGACCACCTTCATCCAGACCGGTTCGGCACCCGCCTGGCTCGAGACGTCGGCGAGATGCTGTTGCGCCATCGCCAAAGCACTAGCGGCGGGATTGCCCGAAAGCGCGCTGGTGGCGAGCGGCTCGAGATAATAAAAACGCGCTTCGACCGTGCTGTTGGTCGCGATCGTAAATTCGGTCACGCGGGCCGCGCCGTCGACGATGTACTCGTGCGTGCTGATCGACGCAATGCTGCGCAACGCAACCAGGTAAGTGCCGCCTGGCAACGTACATTGCCAGAGCGCGTCCGGTCGGGAAGTGGTCGTGCCGGTCGCCGGTGCCGGCGTAGCCGTCTGGGCTTGGGCTAGCGGACCTGGAAAACTCCATGCCAGCAGGAGTAGCAACCCCAGCCAAACCGCAGGCCAACCGCGATCCGCGGTCAGGCGCATCAATCCTTTGCAAGCTGACATAGGTGCGTAAGCAACGTTTTACACCGCGCGGAGCGTGGGAGCAAATCCTCCAACCCCTAGACGCTCCCGGATACGCAGGTGCGGCGTGTTGACGTGCCTGGCCGCGCAACGGTACGGTTGCCGCGGGATGCTTCCGAAGATCTGAGTTTATGGCAGCGACAGTGCAGATGCGCATTCGCATTTTCTACGGCACCGAGGCAGTCCTGGGGCTGGGCCGGGCCGAGTTGCTCGAGCGCATTATCCAGACGCAATCGATCGCCCAAGCGGCGCGCGACATGGGGATGTCCTACATGAAAGCCTGGAAGCTCATCCAAAGCATGAACGGCGCTTTCAAGCAACCGGCGGTCGAAGTGCAGCGAGGCGGCAAGGGCGGCGGGACGGCCCGTTTGACGGACACAGGCGCACGGGCGCTCGATCTTTACCGCCGCATGGAAGCTGGCAGCCTGCGGGCCACGGAGCCGTTGGCGCGCGAGCTGGAGCTTTTGTTCTCGGCCCGGCGGTAAAGACGGGCGCGTCTTTGGACTGCTAGAAGCAAAGTATGAGAATCTGTAGCCACTTGCCCTTGGCGAAGCGGCCTCCGAGTTGTAGGGCGGGGGGGGGGGGGGGGGGGGGGGGGGGGGGGGGGGGGGGGGGCGGCGCGCCGGGCCGCCGCGCCGCCCGCCCCCCCACC
>CAXUFU010000160.1:0-6369 GCA_964250275.1 uncultured Chthoniobacterales bacterium
GTTTCTCCCGGGCCGGCTGGGGCCGCTCGGCGGCGGCCGGCGCCGCCACCCCGCGCCGGGGCGCTCCCGAGCGCAGCCCTGGGAGCCGAGCTCAGCTTCACCGCCACCAGCATCAGTTCGACCGCCAATTTCCTGCTGCCGAGTGGACAGCTCTCCCTCCACGCCTCCGCGGGCGATCTTGCGGTGGCCGGTGGAACGGTCGACGTCGGTGGCACGGCACAGACCTACTTCGACCTGACTAAATACACCAACAGCGGTTCGATCGACCTGACCGCAGACAAAGGATCGGTCACGCTGGCAAATGGGAGTAGCCTCAATGTCTCCGCCGCCAGTGGCGGAGGAAATGCGGGCACTCTGGCCATCTCGGCACCGCAGGGAAGCTTCACCTCGTCCGGCACCCTGGCGGGTGTGGCCGGAACAGGCGGGGAAAGCGCGAATTTCTCGTTGGATGTCGGCTCGCTGGCGTCGCTGACGGCGCTGAACGCGGAACTCAACAGCGCGGGTTTCGCGGAGCTGCGTACGTTCCACATCCGGACCGGTGACACCTCCATCGGCGGCTCAAGCAAAAGCGCTCAGTTCGACGTGGCGGTTGATGACGGCTCGATCGATGTCACCGGGACGGTTGATAGTTCCGGAGTCACCGGCGGCGCGATTAGTTTGACGGCCAGCGGAAGCATCAATCTGGAAGCGGGCTCGGTGCTGACCGCCGCGGCCGACCAGTTCGACGCGGCCGGGAAGGGTGGCACGGTTTACCTGAGCGCGGGCGCGGAGACAAACGGCGTGATCGATCGGACGGCGACGCTGAACCTGGCAACGGGTTCGAAGATCGACGTTGGCGTCGCGGCCAACACTGCGCAGTCGAGCGCGGTCGGAGACTTCAGCGGCACCGTGCATCTCCGGGCGCCGCAAACCCCAGACGGAACCGACGTGCAGATGCAACCGGTCGGCGCCGCGATCAGCGGCGCGTCCGCCGTCGTGGTCGAGGGATACGCGCTCTATGACTTGACTGGCAACGGCAACATCAGCAGCGCCGTGCAGGCTGCCATCCTGGCCAACGGCACCACCTTTGGCAATAACGCGGCTCAAGTGAGCGCGCGGCTTTTCAGCGGCAACGATTCGCTCAAAGCGATCTCCCTCATTGAACCCGGCGCGGAAGTCATCAACCGAAAAGGCAGCCTCACGCTCGGCGCAACGAACTCGACTTCCAGTGGCGACTGGGACCTGTCGACCTACCGGTTCGGACCGCAGCAAACGCCGGGCGTACTCACCCTGCGGGCGGCCGGCAATCTGGTCTTCTTGAACGCTCTAAGCGACGGGTTTACCTCGAGTGCCTACAACGCCACTCTGCTGCCCGACAACACCCAGCTCCTGGCCAGCCAACAGTCGTGGTCCTATGATCTGACGGCGGGAGCTGATCTGAGTGCGGCTGACTACCACGCGGTCGTTCCCGTCAGCGCGAACAGCACGGCACCGGGCTCGGTGCTCCTGGGCAAGAACTACGGCAACAATGTGTTTAGCTCCGGGGCTTCCGGCAGCACCTCCAGTGCGGTGAGCACCCGGTTCCAGGTAATCCGGACGGGCTCCGGCGACATCGACATCTCTGCCAGCGAGAATGTCAAACTGCTCAACCAGTTCGCCACGATCTACACCGCCGGCACAGCGGTGGTCGACCCGACCATGGGCGGAACGTTCGACCTGCCCAATACTACCGCCACCGGTCAAACCAGCGGACTTGGGTCCATCCAGCAAAGTCCGGCTTACCCGGCGCAGTATAGTATGGCGGGGGGTAATGTTTCGATCAACGCGCAGAACGATATCACTCACCAGACGGTCATCGGCGGCGTTGTCACCGCCGATTCCTCGCACGAGCTGCCGCTCAACTGGCTGTACCGCCGCGGCTTTATTGACCCTGCGACCGGACAATTCGGCGCGGTCACTCGCTCGGTTGGCGCGGACGTGGGTTCCACAACCTGGTGGGTGGATTACAGCAACTTTTTCGAGGGAGTCGCCACTTTGGGCGGCGGAAACGTTCTGCTCTCGGCCGGCCGCGACGTGGACAACGTGGATGCCGCCGCCCCGACCAACGCGCGTTTGCCGGCCCGGACCGCGAGCGGCGTGGCGCTGGCTCCCAACGCGGGCAAAATGGTGGAGCTGGGCGGCGGCGATGTCACGGTTCAGGCCGGCGGCAACATCAATGGCGGCGTCTATTACGTGGAGCGCGGCGCCGGCAAATTGGAAGCCGGCGGCGAAATCTTGACCAATCAAACGCGCTCGCCCTCGCTTGGGTTGGCCGTTTCCCCTGCTGCCACGCTGGACGAACATACCTGGCTGCCAACCACTTTATTCTTGGGCGACGGGAGTTTCGACGTGGAAGCGCGGGGAGACTTGCTGCTGGGACCCGTAGCCAACGTCTTCCTTCTGCCCGAGGGCATTAACAACAGCTTTTGGTACAAGACGACTTTCTCCACCTACGACGCGAGCGACACGGTGAACGTCAGTTCGTTGACGGGCGCGGTGACCCTGCGCGAAGGCGCCACTTTGACCAGCAGCAGCAGCGGGATTTCTCCCCTGCTGGAGCTCTGGTTGTCCCAAGTATTGGCACTCAACACACAAGCGACTCAGCAGTCACTATCTTACTTTCAACCCTGGTTGCGTCTGGACGAAACAGACGTGACACCTTTTAGCACTCTGGCGAACGTCATGCCGGCGAGCCTACTGGCGACTTCGTTCACCAGCGATGTGAACGTGGTTGGCAACCTCACGCTTTCGCCCTCGCCGACTGGAACCATCGATCTGGTGGCCGCAAGCGCCATCAACGGCTTGCAGGCGAGCGGCATCGGGCAGCAGGTGGAGGCTTTCAACGAAAGTGAAATCAACTTGTCTGACGCTGATCCGGGTAGAATCCCTGGGATTGCCTCGCCTTTCGCTTTGCGCGCGACGCTGACCAATCCGACCGATGCCGGAGCGAACCAGCCGCCCAGAGGGAGCGATGATCAGTTTCTCGATGCAGTCAACGCGATTTTCCAGGAGACAGGCTCTACCTCCGGGGCTGCTGCTGTGCTGCAGGCGAAACTGACGCTGCATGACAAAGGGCCCTTGCACGCGAACGATCCGGAGCCGGTGCATTTGTATGCCGCGACCGGCGACATTTCCGGGGTCACGTTGTTCAGCGGCAAAGAAGCCCGGGTTTTGGCGGGGCAGGATATCACCGATATCGGGTTCTATGTGCAGAATGTGAATGCGGCTGACACGACGATCATCCAGGCCGGCCGCGATATGATCGCTTACGACCAGAACTCCCCGCTCCAGGTTGAAGCCGGGTCCGGCGCCAGCAGCCCCGCTTCCGGTGATATTCAGATCAGTGGCCCGGGAACGCTCGAGGTTCTGGCGGGCCGGAACCTGGATTTGGGTGTCAGCGCGACCTCCAACGGCGATATTGGCCTGGGCATCACGAGCATCGGCAACAATCGCAACCCTTCCCTGCCGTTTGCCGGCGCGGATATCATCGCGGGGGCCGGCATTGGACTCGCCAGCGACGGCCTCGTAAACTCGCAAATCGACTTCTCCAGCTTCATCGGGAAGTTTCTTAATCCGACCGCAGGGGCGCTTGCTTCCCGCTACCTGCCGGATCTGGGTACCCTCCTGGGGCTAAGCACCAACAGCACCAGCCAGATCTGGTCCACTTTCGAAGGGCTTTCCCGCGAACGGCAGGACCAGCTCGCGCTGCAGGTGTTCTACCTGGTGCTCCGCGATGCCGGCCGGGATCACAATAACTCCAGCAGCCCGGGCTACGGGAATTATGCGAACGGCTACGCCGCGATTGCCGCTCTGTTCCCACACTCAACCTCGAGCGGGGACATCTCGATGACTTCGCGCGAGATCAACACGGAAAACGGCGGCAACATCAGCCTCTTCGCTCCGGGCGGCACGCTGGATGTGGGCATAGATTCCGGCGCGGGCACGGCCGCGGACGAGGGCATCTTGACGCAAAGCGGTGGGAACATCTCGATCTTCGCGGCGATGAGTGTGAACGTCGGGAGTTCGCGCGTGTTCACGTTGCGCGGCGGCAATGAAATCATCTGGTCGACCCTCGGTGACATTGACGCTGGGTCCTCGCCCAAGACGGTGCTGGCGGCACCTCCGACCCGCGTGCTGGTTGATCCCCAGAGTGCAGACGTGCAAACGGACCTGGCGGGATTGGCGACCGGTGGCGGCATCGGTGTGCTGGAGAGCGTGGCCGGCGTTCCTCCGGCCGATATCGACCTCATCGCGCCGGTGGGGACAATTGACGCCGGCGACGCCGGTATCCGCGTTTCCGGCAACCTCAATCTGGCGGCGTTACGTGTCGTCAACGCCTCGAACATTACGGTCGGGGGAACCAGTGCAGGCGTTCCCACGATCGCGGCCCCCAACCTCGGAGCTCTGACCGCCGCTTCCAACAGTGCCGGCGCCGTAAGTAACGCGGTCAGCGCAATCGTGAATCAAAACGCGGGTGCTGCCGCGGTCGAAGAGGCCGCTTCGATCATCACCGCCGATGTCTTGGGCTACGGCGGCGGCGAGAGTGACACTGACCAGGAAGAGGAGCGCAAGAAGAAGCGCGCGGAAGGCCAGCAACTATAGCAAAGCTTCCTGGGGCGAGTCGTTGAGGCGGTAGCCGTAGCCGCGGACCGACTCGATCATGCCGCTGGAGTTGCCAAGCTTCGTGCGCAAGCGGCGGACGTGAGTGTCAACGGTCCGTGTTTCCACTGAGCGCTCGTATCCCCAGACGCATTTCAGCAGGTGATCACGTTCCAAGACTTGCCCTGGCGATTCTATCAATTTGGCCAGGAGTTTAAATTCAACCGCGGTCAGATGGACCGGTTTGTGAGCGACATGGACAGCATGGCGTAAGACATCCACCTGGATGTTGCCGACGCGGACCTTATAGTCTGATACCCTGCGGCCTTCGCGATTGAGGATCGCTTTCACCCGCAGAACCACCTCGCGCGGACTGAATGGCTTAGTGACATAGTCCGCGGCACCGAGTTCAAAGCCGAGCAGGCGGTCGACTTCATCTGCCTTGGCGGTGAGAATCACCACAGGGATGGGACGGGTAAGCGGGTCGAACTTCAGTGTTTTCAGCAGTTCGAGCCCGGGAAGGCTAGGCAAAAGAAGGTCGAGAATGACCAGCGACGGCATCTCCCGGCGCGTTTGCGAAAGGGCGGCACGACCATCGCCCGCTGTGGAAATGCGGAAGCCGCCCACCTTTTCGAAAGTGCGTGAGAGAGAGTCCAGCGTGTCTTTTTCTTGGTCGACAAGCAGGACATGGAGAGGAGGAGAGAGCATAATCGGCTGAAAGGAGACATGACCTTAGGAGAACCCCGCTCGCCCGAAAGCAACCGAACTGTCACGATAATGTAACATTGTCATGGCGTGGTTGTTACCGACGCGGCCTCGCGGAACAGCCGCAGCACACGGTAAGTCGCCGTCTCTTGTAGGTGGGACCGTGCGGCGCAAGCCGGGTATCGTCACGAAAGTGCGGGATGCCACCAAAACGTCACAAAACGTGACGTGCATATCCCCTTTGCCTGCGGGAACCTTCACCTCTCCGTCAGCTTCAAATCCTCTCTCTCTTATTGTGAAACGAACATTTGCCTCCGGGTTCGCCACCCTGCTTAATCGCAAGACGCTCCTCTCCCTCATTGCGCCTGTCGTGCTTGCCATGGTCGCGGCGCCACGTGCGCAGGCGCAGGGCTATGACAATACGAACGGAGATTTCATCGTTGGCTTCCGGGAAGTAGGCTCTAATACGAGCATCCTCGTCGATATTGGCCCCATTGCGGATTTTACTGCCCCGCAATCCTTTAATCTGGGATTGGGGAGTCTCCTTTCCTCCACGTACGGGAGCGGTTGGGCCACCAGCGCAAAGGTTTACTTCTCCTTAGCCGCGACCACCCGGCCCGAGGACACGACATCGTTTACGAACTATGTCACCTCCCCGGAGTATTTCTACAGTGGTGTGCCCGCGGTTGTTTGGCCTGTGCTGGACAGAAGCAATTCCATCATCCTGATGAATAAAATCATCGGGTGTGGCAACAACTTCAACACGTTCACCGTCCAGGGTGGAACCAACGCGGTTCTGGAACCGAGCACGTCCCCGGACGCCTACCAGAACTTCATGCCGGGCGGCACGGCGGACGCTGGCCACGCCGGCCCAGGAAATCTCGCCTGGGCCTTTTTCAATCCTACGGACGAGGGAAATTTCATGGACGGGCCGACAGGCCTCGCTCTCCATTTGATTCAGCTCATTCCTGCGATCGGTGGGGCTCCTGGAAACGACCTCGGCAACTTCGCGCTCAGCGCGGATGGCAACACCCTGACCTTCACCCC
>CAXUFU010000161.1:0-6366 GCA_964250275.1 uncultured Chthoniobacterales bacterium
TCTGCCGTTGCGCCGTTTCCGCGCGCGCCAGGGCCGCCCTAGCGCGGTCGCGTTGCCGGTCTGCCACTCGCGCGTGGCAACTGGGGGCTACCAATCGGCCCACCAGGGCCAGCGCCACGAACGCCGCGGCGGCGACGGCCGCCTTGTTGCGCCGCGCGAAGCGGTCCAGCCGGTAGTGCAGCGTGTCCTTGCGCGCGCTCACCGGCAGGCCTTCACAATGCCGGCGCAGGTCTTCGGAAAACTGGTTGACCGTCGCGTACCGCCGCGCCGGTTCCTTGCGCAGCGCCACGGCCACGATGTTATCCAGGTCGCCCGCCAAGCGCCGCCGCAACCGCGCCGGCGGTTCACCGCAGATCAGGGCGTTCGCCTCACCGGTAGTGGCGTGCCGGCCGGCCACCGTGCTGGGGCGCGCGGGTTCCTGCTCGCAAATGGCGCGCGCCAACGCATCGGGCCGGCGATGATTGACCTGATAGGGCCGTTCGCCCGTCAGCAGTTCGTACAGGATCACGCCCAGGCTGTAGACGTCGCTGGCGGTGGTGATGGGCTCGCCGCGCAATTGCTCGGGGCTGGCGTACTCCGGCGTCAGCGCCGCGAACATTGTCACCGTCACATCCGGCCCGCGGGTGTTCTCCGGATCGAGCAGCTTGGCGATGCCGAAATCCAACAACTTGGGCTCCCCCTCGGGCGTGACCCGGATGTTGGCCGGTTTCAAGTCCCGGTGCACCACCAGGTTTTGGTGCGCGTAAGACACCGCTGCGCAGACTTTGCGAAACAGCGCCAACCGCGCGCTCACATCCAGCCCATGGGCGTCGCAGTAGCGGTCGAGCCGCTCGCCTTCGACGTACTCCATCACCAGATAGGCACGGCCCTCGGGCGTGAGCGCGCCGCCGTAGAGCCGGGCGATGTTCGGATGCGTCAGGCCGGCCAACACCTTGCGCTCATGGCGGAAGCGGCGCAGCAGCGCCTGATCATCGAGTTGGCGTTTGAGCAGTTTGACGGCGACCTCCCGCTCCAAACCGGTGTCCAGGGCCAGGTAGACCTCGCCCATGCCACCCTCCCCCAGCAGCCGGATGATGCGGCACTCGCCCACCTGATCGCCCGGCTTGAGTTCCCCCTGGTGCTCACCGAACACGTCCAACGCTTCGTGGGCGAACGCCGGGGCATTCAGGAACTCCTCGGCGCCTGCTTCCTGGTCGAGGAGCGATTGCACCTCCGCCCGCAGAGCTTCATCGGCCCCGCAGGCGGCCCGAAGAAATGCCGCGCGTTCCGGGGGCACGTGTTCGAGTGCCTCGGCCACCAAATCCAAGACGCGATCCGCGCCGCTCTGTGGCTCCTCATTCATCCGCCTGGACCAGCTCCCGGTGCAACCACAGTTTGGCAAATTGCCAGTCGCGCAAGACGGTTTTTTCCGACACCTGCAGGACCTCGGCGATGTCCCGCGACTCCATGTCGGCGAAAAACCGCAGCTCCACCACCTGGCTCTGGCGCGGGTACGTTTCGGTAAGCCGATTCAAAGCTGCATCCAAGGCGATCATGTCCACGCCGCCTTCCTCTGCCGGCTGAGGCACCTCCGCCACGTCACCGAGAGAAACCACGACCTGCACGCCCTGCCGCTTGAGCCGCTGGCGGTCGCGGGCATGGTTAACGAGGATGCGCCGCATGGCGCGAGCGGCCAGGTTGTAGAAATGCGCGCGGCCCTGCCACTCGATGGGTTCGCCCCGGGTGAGCCGCAGGTAGGCTTCGTGCACCAGCGCGGTCGGCTGCAAGGTATGTCCCGGCCGCTCACGCCGCATGTACTCGCGCGCGATGCGCCGCAGTTGGTCGTAGATGAGGGGCAGGAGTTGTTCGGAAGCCTGGGCCGCGCCGCTGCTCCAGGCTTGCAGCAAGCGAGTGACATCGTGGGTGGATGCGGTGCTCATGGAACTGGACGCGGTCCCCTTACAAGCAAAAGCTTAGCCGCCAAAAGTGCCGGCAGGCAACTTTTTGCATGGCCGGCCGTTTTTCGCGGAAAGAGCAAGTTAGCGGTTTGACGCGAAATCCTGTCCGTTTTTCCGCGCGGCGGCGCAACTTATAGGTGGAAGCTCTTCTGCTTCGCGCCCTTTTATCCTCCCCGGCGCCGATCCCAAGCTTTACTTCCCGCCCAGCCTGAAAAAAACAATGCGCTCGACCACACCTCATCCTCTTCCTGCCTGGCTCGTGTTAGCCGCGTCTGCCAGCGCGTTTTTGGTCTCTTCCGTGCACGCGCAATCGGTCTGGACCGGCGCAGATCCCCGCGATTACTCCGGAAACCCGGCTGTGTTCGTGGGCGCCTTCTGGAGCTATACGTACGTTCCGCCCAGCAACGGCTTCGCGGGCTATCCCGGCAACTGGAACACGGCTGGTTATCCCGGCGGCGTTGGCGGCAGCGCGGACGCCGTCATCGGATCGCCCAGGCCGACCACCTGCAACGTGCAGGTGACGCTGGGTTCGCTGACCGTCGAGCCTGGCGGCGCTTTGGACATGGCGTTCAACTCAAGCCTGACCGTCGCCAATACCGCCTTCCAGACCGACGGCACAATCACGTCCGCTATGTATTTCCAGAGCGGCGGGGCCTACGGCATTTACACGAACTCCGGTACGCTCGCGAAGACCGGCGGCACCGGCACCACCGCGTTTGATGGCAACATCAGTTTCAATAGCCTCCCGGGTACGACGATCGCCGCGGCTTCGGGTACGCTGCAGTTGCCCGGGAATAGCGGAGTGCTTGATACCGTCACATTCGACCCGGCGGCTGGTGCGGTCATCAATCTCGTCACTCAGGCGTCAAACGAGGGCAACTTGAACCACTTCCAAGGCACGCTTACCAATGGCGCCGGCACCGGTACGGTCCTCTTCAGTGGCGGCACCATGTCCGGGGGCTCGAACCCTTGCATCCTCGACTTCACCGGCAGTGTCTTCCAGTGGACCGGCGGCATCATCGGCTCCTACCAGCAGGGCGCCACTTTCAGTAACACCGGCGTCGTCAATATCGAGAGCGACAACACCCCGACGACCTACGCGAACTTCACCAATGAAGGGACGATCATCGAGACCGGCGCGGGCGAGTTCGATGTCGGCTACTACAACAGCGGCGGCAGCTTCACCAATGCCGCCAGCGGCGTCTTCGACCTGACCACAGACGCGGGGATCGGCGAGAGTAGCTATCCTTTTACCAATGTAGGTTTACTTAGGAAATCGGGCGGTACCGGTACGTCCACTTTTGATCCGACCATGGTCTTCAACAATCAAGGCGGCACGGTGGAAGTAGATAGTGGCACGCTGCAATTGCCCGGCAGTACGGGAGTGAGCACGGGCGGCATTTTCAATGTGCCGGCCGCCGGCGCCGTCTTGAACCTGGTCAGCGCAAACGGCACGAACATCTTTACCGGTACTTACACCGGCAGCGGGGCGGGTAATGTCGTCTTGAGCCAGGGGAACATTAACTCCAACAACATGACGCCTTTGATTCTGGACTTCCCCGGCAGCTTTTTCCAATGGACCGGTGGCACCATCGGCGGCTACCAAGGAGGCGACCTGGTCACGAACAATGGAGTGATTAACGTTGTGGCCAATAACACCCCAACGACCCTGGCCACCTTTACGAACAATGGGACGATGATCGAGACGGGTACGGGTGAGTTCGATATCGGCAACTATAATAGCGGCGGCAGCTTCACGAATGCGTCCGGTGCGGTTTACGACCTCGCGAGCGACGCTGGTATTGGGGAGACCGGTTATCCTTTTACTAACGTGGGCTTGCTCAAGAAATCCGCCGGGACCGGCACGTCCAGCTTTGACCCGACCATGATTTTCAACAACCAGAACGGGACGATCGAAGTAGACAGCGGCACGCTCCAGTTGCCGAGTGGTGGCGGAACGAGCACCGGCGGCACCTTCAACGTACCGAACACGTCTGCCGTGCTGGACCTGGTGAGTGGTAACGGTGGCCTGGATTTCACCGGCACCTACACGGGCACGGGCGGAGGGATTGTGCGCCTGAGCCAGGGCACCTTCTACACGAACAACTCCACCGGAGCGACGTTGGACTTTCCCGGCAACCTCTTCCAGTGGACCGGAGGTACCATCGGTTCCTACCAAGGCGGCCATATCCTCAAGAACGCAGGCACCATGAACCTCTCGGGTGACACGGACAAGGTGAGCTATGCCGTGATCACTAACACCGGGACGATGATCCAGACCGGTACCGGCAACTTCTACGTCGGCCAAGGCAACAGCGGCGGCAGCTTTACCAACGCCCCCGGCGGCGTCTACGACCTCCAGAGCAACGCTGGTCTAGCCGGGGATTACTCGATGACCAATACCGGGCTATTCGAAAAGACCGCCGGCACAGGCATCTCCACGATCGATGAGACGCTGACGAACACCGGCGGCACGATCGCTGTCTCGAGCGGCACGCTGGAGTTCATCGAGAACGTCAATGACATCTCGGATACCACGCTCAGCGATGGCACCTGGAACGTGTCTGATCGCGCCACGCTCACCTTCAAAAACTACCCCAGCCTGACGGTCAATGCGGGCAAGGTGACCTTAAGCGGTCCTAACGCCAACTTCCCTGCCCTCAAAGAACTGGCGGACAATCAAGGCACGTTTTCCTTGCAGGATCTGCGCGAGTTTCTCGCCAAGGGCGATTTCACCAACGAAGGGGTAATCGCGCTGGGTGCCGGGAGCACCCTGCACATCCCCGGCACCTATGTTCAATCGCGTAAGGTTTCGGAGCTCGCCATCACGCTTGGCGGAGCTGCTTCCAAGGGCGCGAAGAGCGCGGGTGTCCTACAGGTCACGGGAAAGGTCAAAGTGGCCGGGCATCTTGACTTGAGCCTGGCCGCCGGGTTCAACGCGCCTAAAACCGCCAAGATCATCGTCCTGGCGGCGGGAGCGCCGATCAAAGGCACTTTTGTCAACGTGAAGAACGGGGAACGTTTGACCACGCTGGATAAAGAAGGCTCCTTCCTGGTGAACTATGGCGCAGGCAGCGCCGAACCCGACCGCGTGGTTTTGAGCGAGTTTAAGCGGCTGGCCAAGTAGACTCACCTGACACCGCGGTGGAGGCTGGGGTTCGTCGCCGACACGTGGGCTGCCACTCGATTTCTGCTGGTGGTGGACAGTTGTATGCGCGCTGGCGCCGCTCGGGGTTCGATACCTTTGGTACTATGCCAACCGCCACAGTTGAAGCACCAGCCGCGCCACCTGCCGCGGAGAAACAACTCAGCCAGCTTGATCAACTCAAGCAGTTTTCCAAGGTTGTCGCCGACACGGGCGATTTCGGGACGATCAAGGCGTTCTCCCCACAGGATGCCACCACCAATCCGAGCCTTATTTACGCGGCGGTGCAGGAGGAGCAATATAAGCCCCTGCTTGAAGAAGCCATACGCGACAACAAGAATACGTCGGTCACGGGCGCTTCCCTGACGGAGAAGATCGCCGATCGCTTGCTCACGCTTTTTGGCCGGGAGATCCTGAAAATCGTGCCGGGACGCGTTTCGACCGAAACCGACGCGCGGCTGGCCTTTGATACCGAACGCCTGGTGGAGAAAGGGCGGGTGTTGATCGAGCTTTACGAGAAACATGGGACCAGCCGCGAGCGGGTTCTCATTAAAATCGCATCGACTTGGGAAGGCATCCGAGCTGCGGAAATCCTGCAAAAGGAAGGTATCCACTGCAACTTGACGCTGCTGTTTTCCACGGTGCAGGCGGCGGCGTGCGCCGAGGCCAAAGTGCAACTGATCTCTCCGTTCGTTGGCCGGATCTACGACTATTACAAGAAGAGCACCGGCAAGGACTACACCGGCGCGGATGATCCCGGGGTGCAATCCACCACCGCGATTTACAACTACTACAAAAAGTTCGACTACCCGACGGAGGTCATGGGAGCCAGCTTCCGCAACACGAGCCAAATCGCGGAATTGGCCGGTTGCGACTTGTTGACGATCAGCCCAAAGCTGCTCAAGGAACTGGCGGAGTCCGAGAAGCCGATTGAGCGGAAGTTGAACGTGCAAGCGGCCAAGTCCAGCAACATCGAACGCGTGGCGATCGACGAGAAGTCGTTCCGCTTCACGATGAATGAGGACGCCATGGCAACCGAAAAGACAGCCGACGGCATCCGGCTCTTCGTGGCCGATATCCGAAAGCTCGACAAAGTCATCGAGGACAAACTGATTTCCTAGCCGCTGGAGGCGGCATCTACCATAAGGTAGGGATGGCTCTCCGAGCCGATCCCCTGATTTCTGGTATTGCCGCGCGCGCAGGGGAGGTCAGGCTTCGTAAACGGGCTAGTAGAGTGGAGTAAGAAAAACTTAGCCACTTGCCCTTTGCGGAGGCGGCCTCCGA
>CAXUFU010000162.1:0-5462 GCA_964250275.1 uncultured Chthoniobacterales bacterium
CTGTGACCGTCGAGCTGGCTTGCCGCGCGTCGGGCGGCTCTCGACGGTCACAGACCGCCGCTACAGCCGGATGGCACTTTGCCGCGGACGGCCAGACCTTACTGCTGCGCTTGCGCCGGGCCGGCCCAGGACTACCTGGCCGGGACCGGTGACACTTTGGGATAGGCTGCCACCGCCTCGATTTCGATCAGCCAACCTGGTTCAACGAGGCCCGCGACTCCGACCGTCGAGCGCGCTGGCTTGACCGGGTTCGCCGCGGTGCCAAAGAACTGCGCGTAGGCCTCGAACCAGCCGGGAAAATCGAAGTGCCCGCCCTTGGCTTCGTCCGCGGCGATGTACACGCGCAGGTAGATCACGTCTCTCAGTCCGAGTCCGGCTTTTTGCAGGCGCGCTTCGATCGCCTGAAGGACACCGATGGCTTGAGTCTTCGTGTCGCCATAGCGCTCACGCGAGCCGACGGGCGCCTTTTCGTCTACGACGGACGGCGCCGTGCCACTGGTCAGCAGCAACGCTTGCCCCGCAGGCACGGCCACGGCCGCGGCGATGGGCGCGCTCGCCGCCAACGGCATAAAAGTGATGCCGTCCGGAATGAGCGCCGGAGTAGCGGAAGGAGTTGCGCTTGGCTCCTGTGCGCGGGCGGACATCAGGCCGAACCCGGCGGCGACCAACAACAGGCAGATTAGGAATAAGCGAGGTTGCTGGCAGTTTTTCATGGTTTCGAGCGTGTAAGCGGAAGATGGCCTCGAAACCCAGTATTAATCAAGCGCGTGAAGCTTGGGCGTTCCCAAAACTGACGAAACCTCAAAACATCTTGTTGACTCGATCGCTTCAAATTGGCATAAACGACGCCTAAACCGAAACTCCCTATTTTCCCCTCCAATTAGGGCCCAAATGAGAACAACGAAAGTCCAACCGAGAACAAAGCTCCTTCTGGCCACCCTAAGCGTAGCGACACTTTTGAGCACCCACGCCGTCGCTCAGGATTTGATTACCTTTTCCACTCCAACCGGAGTCACCGGAGACACGAGTATTCTCAACCTCGGCACCGAGGATTTGGGAGTTTACTTCACCACCACAGGGGCGGGAGCCGGGACAGAGACCATCAATGGGATCAGTCTTGCAGAGTCTGACGGTCTTAACAACGCACCTAGCCAGACGTATACTTCTGGTCTTTACTCGATCTCCCTTGCCGGCGGAAATGCTACGGGAACTACCGCTTACAGCGGCTTCGGCAGTGGCGCCGCCCCTTACTCCACTCTCTCAGCGGGTCTTCAAACCATTTTGAAAGGCGGGGCCTATGAATATGAAAATGGTTTGGGAACAGTCACTCTCACTGGACTCACCGCAGGTACGGCTTACAAGTTTGAGCTCCTGGTAAATGATTCCCGGGGCGGAGAGGCGGGGCGGACCGAGACGTTAAGTGATACGTCTGCAACCCCCAAAACCTCAGGCACCGTGGCCTTTAATGCCCAGGGTGCTGAAGGCGGCGTCGGAGACTATGTGACGGGGTCCTTCACGTCAACGGGTACGACCGAGACGTTCGACATTAATTCGACCATAAACGACGATCAGATCAACGCGTTCGAGTTGGCGACAGCGGTTCCCGAGCCGTCCACGTGGGCACTGCTTGGCGTCTCCTGCGTCGGTCTTGTAATCTTCCTTCGCCGGCGTTCCTCTATTCTGAACTAAAAGGCGGATACGGTGACGTAATTCTCGGGCGGACTCGGTTTGCAGCCGTGTCCGCCCGAACTATTTACCGGGCTGGCCCGCCCAAACAGACTGCGAGCCAAGGTGTTCGACGAAAGTCTTGGGCGGCCGGCCCGAGATGACTTATCTACTGGGACGCGAGACGCCACATCGTGGGAAGACCAACGGCTCGGAAAGCCCGCGTCTACCTCGGGTGGGATTGTTGCCGCCGCGCTACGCCTGGCCGACCCTCTCGTGTAACGCGGCGACCACCGACTTGGCGGATTCAAAGGCCCCGGCCATCCACCCGCCCAGGTACGTCAGGTGTTCGCCGCCGAGATAAAACGGACCATCCGGCTGGTTGAGAATGGGATAGAAGCGCGCCCGACCCTCCTCCGTCCAGCTTGCCCAGCCGCCGAGATTGTACGGAATGCGCTGCCAGGCCACCGAAAACGCGCCGCCGGCAAACTCCGCCGGATACTGCGGATGGATGCGCGCGCCTTGCTCCAGCGCAAACGCCAGCCGCTCCGCCGGCGCGAGCCGCCCGACCTGGGCCGCATCCGTGCCGAAATGATAATAGCCGATCAAGACCCCGCCGCGCGTGCCCAGGTAATCCGTGTTGGGGTAGAAAATCTGCGTGATGTTCTGGTCCGTCCAACTGATGCCGCCGTAAATGCGGTCGTCCTCCTCCCAGAAACGGCGGCGGAACGGCAGCCCGATCTTGCCCACGTCCTCGTACGGCACCTGACCGATGGCATCGGCCACGGCGGGCGAGAAATCCGCCGGGATGCTTTTCAAGACGCTGAGCGGGATCGTACAAATGCAATAATCCGCCTGCGCCTCGCGCAACGCGTCGCCGCCTTCGAGCAAATCCGCGTACACGATGCGCACGCCGCCAGCGGGCGTGCGGCGGATTTCGCGAACCTCGGTGCGGTAGCGGATGCGGTCGCCCACCCGCTGCTCAAACGCGCGGGCAATGCGGTCGATCCCGCCGACCGGTTGGAACATTGTCGGCTGCTGATCGAACTGGTGCTCGAAGCCGAGGTGTTTGCCGAAGCCGGCCTTGAGCACGGTCTCGAAATCGAGCGGGTTGGAGAGCTTGCCCGGATGCGCCGCGGCGGCCGGCAGATCGTCGTAGACGTAGCCGCGGCTCTCCGACGAACGGTCAAGGGTAGCTCCCCGTGCGCTGGTGGGCTTGTAGACCAGGTCGGGGTTCAGGCCGCCATCGTCGCGCAAGTATTCGAGCAGCGCTTCTTTGTCGTCGTGATCCAGCGGGCGGTCGAGCGCGTCGCGGTTGACGGCCTTGGCTAGAAGCTCATCGACGTAGCCGCGCAGGTCCGCCGTCGCTTCGCGCAGGCGCACGCGGCCGATGCCCTTGACCTGGTAATAGGCGGCCTCGTTGACGTTATTGAAGACCTCGATCGGCACGCCGAACTCCTTGCAGTAGCCGAGGGTGGTCGTGTGGTGGCCGGGGATGCGCGCCGGCCCGGGATTCATGTAAAACCCCTCCGGAAAACCGGCGGTTTGCTCCGGGCCGCCGATCTCCGTCTCGCGGGTGCCGGCGCGCACGGTCCAGCAGCGGCCGCCGGGCCGGGACCGCGCCTCGAGGATCTCGCAGGTGAAGCCGAGCTTGCCCAGTTCGTAGGCGGCCGACATCCCGCACAGCCCGCCGCCGAGAATCACCACGCGCCGGCCGTTGCCGGGCGCCCCGTTCGCGCCCTCTGTGGGAGCGGCGGCAGCGTGCGAGTTCTTGGCTAAGAGACCCAGCGCCAGCATGGCGCCGGTAGCCGCTCCGCCGCTGTAACGCCCTGCCCGAGTGACAAACTCCCTGCGTGTCATCATGCCCATGCGGCCTGTTATAGATATTGGCGGCCGATTTACAATGCGATTGACGCTTTTCCTACTGTAGCGGCGGTCTATGACCGTCGCCGCGAAGCGGCCTCCTACTGTAGCGGCGGTCTTGACCGTCGCCGCGAAGCGGCCTCCAAAAAACGGTAGGGATGGATCTCCGATCCGGTCCCTTGCTGTCTGAGGAAGCGTGCCTGTGATAGGCGCAGCCCGTTTCCGTGAACGCTTGCCAGACAGCCAGGGACCGGGTCGGAGACCCATCCCTACCTCATTTTACGAGTCGCTTCGCGGCGGTACCGTGATTTTGGTTCCTTGTTGGCCCGCTCTCTGGCAGGATCAATCCCGATGAAAACGGCGACGGCAGAGCTCAAGGACCTCCAACGTATCCCGGGCGTCGGCCCCAGCGTGGCGCAAGATCTCGTCAATCTCGGCATCCGCAGCGTGGCGGCCTTGCGCGACCGCGATCCGCAGGAACTCTACGACCGGCTCTGCCAGCAAACCGGAGAGCACCAGGACCGCTGCGTTCTCTATGTCTTCCGTTGCGCGGTCTACTTCGCTTCCGCACCGGCGCACGATCCGGAACTGCTAAAATGGTGGAACTGGAAAGACACGAAGCTCAAACCCCTGACACGGCCCGCGGTGGCCGCTTAGCGCCGGCGCCCTTGCCGCTGGCGGCCTGGTTGCTCCTCGCGCCACTGGCCGCGTGGCTGCTGCTCTTCGTCGTGGCTCCGACCGTCCTGTTGGTCGTCATCAGCTTCTGCGAACGCGATTTCATCGGGCGCGTCGTTTATCGTTTCACCTGGGACAACTACGCGCGGGCGTTCCATCCCGTTTATCTCTCGATTCTGCTGCGCTCGGTCGAATACGCCGGGCTGACGACCGCCATCTGCCTGCTGCTCGGCTATCCGTTGGCCTATTTTATCGCGACATGCCGGGAGGGCGCCCGCAACGGGTTGCTGCTCTTAGTGATGATCCCTTTCTGGACCAGCTTTCTGATCCGCACCTACGCCTGGATCACGATCCTCGGGCACGATGGTTTGCTCAACAGCCTGCTCACCTCGACGCGCCTCCTGGCCACCCCGGCCGACCTGCTCTACACGCCCGGCGCGGTCGTGCTCGGGCTCGTCCACAATTACCTGCCTTTCATGGTCCTGCCCATTTACGCGAGCCTGGAGAAAATGGATCGCACGCTCGTGGAAGCGGCCTACGATCTCGGCGCGGGACCCTGGCAGACGTTGCGCACGGTCACCCTGCCGCTGACCCTGCCGGGTATTGCGGGAGGCGCGCTCCTGGTGTTCGTGCCGTCCATCGCCATGTTCGCCATTGTCACGCTGCTGGGCGGCGGATCCACCGAACTGATCGGCAACACGATCCAGAAACAATTCACCAGCGGACGCAACCAGCCGCTCGGCGCGGCGCTGGGCACGTTGCTGCTAGTGGTGTTCCTGGCCGCGTTTGCCCTGGCGGGCCGTTACTCCTCGGGGCGCAAGACTTCCAGGGGCGGGTGATCGCAGACACCGCGGCGGGCCAGACGACCGATCGAGACCGTCAACGCCGCCACGATGACCCAGGCGCCGGCGAGCGCCAGCGGTTCGGCTGCCCAGGGCACCTTAAAAACTCGCGTCGCCAGGATCCAACTGCCCGCCGCCGCCAACACGATGCCGGTCAGCGCCGAGAGCGTCCCCAGGCAGAAATATTCGATGGCCAGAATGCGGAAGATCTGCCGCCGGGATGCCCCCAGCGTCCGCAGGAGGACGCTCTCACGCACGCGCTCATAGCGGCCGGTGAGGATCGCGGCCGCCACGACCAGCAAGCCGGTGCCGACAGTGAAGATCGAGAGAAAGCGCACCGCCGCGGAAGCTTTATCGACGATGCCGCGGATCGTGGTTACGACCAGGGCAAAATCAAGGGCTGAGATGGTCGGGAAC
>CAXUFU010000162.1:5476-6361 GCA_964250275.1 uncultured Chthoniobacterales bacterium
GCGCACGGCGTCCCGCTGCACCGAGGCGGAAGCCGCCGCGGATTCCACGCGCGTGACCATGATGTTGAACTCGGGCGCGCCTTCGAGCACGCCACGCGGGAACACCACGAAGAAGTTCGGCTCGAAATGGGTCCAATCGACTTTGCGGATGCTGCCAACCACGCAATAGATCGGCACGCCCTGCACGTCGAAGACGAGCGGGTCGCCGACGTTGAGCCGCAGATCGTGCGCCATGTCTGCTTCGACCGAGACGGGCGCGGCGTGGGCCGTATTCGCCCCGGTGGCCGCTCCGGCCTCACCCTGCCAATGGCCCGACGTGATGATCTCGGCATCGTTGAGGCGATCCCGGTAAGTCGACCGGTATTCATGCCGCAAACGCCAGCCCGGGATCGCGTTCTGCCCCGGCGCATGAGGTTCCGCCGCCAGTTCGTCGATGGAGCGCCCTCGCACCGAGCTCAGGTGCATGGTCACCACCGGCACGGTGGCGAGCAAAGGCAGATGGTGCGCGTGGATGATATCCGCCAAGCCGTCCGTCTGGTCGGGTTGGATATCAAAAAAGACCAGGTTCGGCTGGTTGGCTGCGCCTTCGCGGGTGGTAAAATTCCGGAGCATGGCCTCGCGGGTGAGATGCAGCCCGAGCAGCAGGAACGTGCTCAACCCCAGGGTAAAGACGAGCACCCCCGTGCGATTGTTCGGCCGGTAGAGATTCGCCAGTCCTTGCCGCCACTCGAAGGCCCAGGATTTTGGGAAAAAGCGCCGGGTGCCGGCCATCAGCGCTTTCGCCACCAGGGCCAGCAAGGCAAAGGAAACCAGGAGCGAGCCCGAAAACCCCAGCCCGAGCCGCCAATCGCGGCTTTGCAGCCAGGGAAACCCGAGGAGCGCCGC
>CAXUFU010000163.1:0-6356 GCA_964250275.1 uncultured Chthoniobacterales bacterium
TCTTTGCTCACGTTAGCCAGACAATCAGGGACCGGGTCGGAGACCCATCCCTACCATTTCTGGAACGAGCCCCGGCATCCTCGCAGCGTTGGGCGGACGTATAAAGGACATGACTCACTATCTCATCACGGGCGCCAACCGCGGGCTCGGCCTGGAATTTGTCCGCCAACTCTTAGCCCGCGGCGATGCGGTCACCGCCTGTTGCCGCGACCCGAAAAAAGCCGAGGACCTAGAAGGCTTGGGCAAGGGCGACGCCGCGGAGCGCCTCAAAATCTACGCACTGGACGTCACCGACCCGGCTGACATCGCCGCGTTGCCGGAGAAATTGCAGGGCGACGGGGTCCAGGTGGACGTGCTGATAAACAATGCCGGGATGGCATCTTTTGGGGAAGAGGTCGGCAAGTTCCAGGCCGAGGTCATGGAACGCGTGCTGCGGACCAATTCGGTGGCACCCATGCTCGTGACGCAAGCGGTTTTGCCCTTGCTGGAGGAAAGTAAGCAATCGTCGAAAGTCGTCTGCATTACCTCTGGGCTAGGATCGATCACGCAGGCCGACGGCCTGGCTTATGGCTTGAGCTACGGCATGAGCAAAGCAGCCCTGAATATGGGCGTAAAATTGCTGTCCAGCGAACTCAAAGGGCGCGGCATTGCCATCCTGACCTTGCATCCGGGCTGGGTGCAGACGGACATGGGCGGCGCCAACGCCACGCTCAAACCCGCGCAGTCGATCCAGGGGATGCTCCAGGTGATCGACAGCTTGAGCGTCAAGACCACCGGCCGGTTTTTGGATTACGCGGGCAAAGAGTTGCCTTGGTAGTTCGGACGCGTGGGGCGGTTGCTGAAGGGGCTTCCGAGAGTGGGTTTCGTGGATGGCGGGACCCGTGACGTGGCGCGGTGGCAGACAGTAAGGGACCGGCTCAGGAGAGCCATGCCTACCTTTATTTTGGAGGCGGCGGGGGCCGCGCAATCTTGGCTGTTAGCCTGTGAATATCGCTTGCGGGGCGACCATGGGTCAGGCTAAAATGCGGTCCGTGGCAGGCCCCAGCGTGCTCGGGAAATCGTTAAGCATCGTTAGCTCAATTGGTAGAGCACGTGACTCTTAATCACTAGGTTCCGGGTTCGAGTCCCGGACGGTGCACGGTTCCCCGGCTTTCTTCCCGCCGGATGCGCCTGCGCCTGATTGAAGTTCCTCTGCGGGAACTTTTTGTGGCGTAATTTGCGCGCCGGGAAGCCGGGCGTATGTTTGATTGTCAGGCAGGCAATCTTTTGGAGCGTGGAAACCTCCTTTGTATTCGCAGAACTCCGCAATGAATTCATCCGACCGATCCAGTGAGTTCGATCCCTATGGCGCAGGGCATCAGGCGCCGGAAGATTTGTCGGCGCTCGATCTCCTGGATCGAACCATCGCGTCGCTCCCCATCGGCGATCCGATCCGCAAGGCGCTGCTAAACATCCGCGCCCAGATCGCCGACCAAGAAGACACCATCAACGAGGCGCGCCAAACCATCGAGAAAATGGAAGAGGTCATCAAGAAGGTGACCTCGCCCGCCAACCGCATTGGCACTTATCTCGGCAGCCCGAACCGCGAGACCGCCCAGATCGTCGTGGGCGGCTCGGATTATTATTGCAACGTAGATCCGCGCATCAGCATCGCCAAGCTCAAGAAAGGCACCCGCGTGCTGGTCAACGAGGCCTACGTGATCGTGGGCGATCTCGGCTATGACAACGCTGGTCCTGTGACCAAAATCACGGAGGTCATCGGCACCGACCGGTTGCGGGTCGGCCAGGAAAACGGGATGCAGTCGCTCGTTTTGCAGCGTTGCAGCGAGTTGATCAAACAGAGCCTCAAAAACGGCGACGAAGTCCGCGTCGACGCCAATTACCGCATGGCGCTCGAAGTGATGCGCCGCCCCAAAAGCGAGGATCACTACCTCGATCAGGTGCCGGAGCTGCCCTGGGAGAAGGTCGGCGGCCAACAGGAGGCGCTGCAAGCCATTAAAGACGCGATCGAGCTGCCGCTCTTGCACGCCGACCTGTTCAGTAAATTCCATCACACCACGCCGAAAGGCTTCCTGCTCTACGGCCCGCCCGGCTGCGGCAAGACCCTCATCGGCAAGGCTACCGCCTACAAT
This sequence comes from uncultured Chthoniobacterales bacterium, assembly GCA_964250275.1. Taxonomy (GTDB): domain Bacteria; phylum Verrucomicrobiota; class Verrucomicrobiia; order Chthoniobacterales; family SZAS-18; genus CAXUFU01. Next base: position 2,133 of record CAXUFU010000163.1, read on the forward strand.
CTCACCGCCCAGCTCAAGCAAAAGACCGGCGAGGAGATGAAGGAATACTTCATGCACATCAAGGGGCCGGAGATCCTCAACATGTGGGTGGGCGAGAGCGAGCGGATGGTGCGGGAAATTTTTGCCACCGCCCGCGAGAAGCGCAAGGAAGGCTACCTGCCGTTCCTCTTCATCGATGAGGCGGAGAGCATCCTCGGGACGCGCCGCGCCTCGCGCTATTCCAATATCCTTTCCACGCTGGTGCCGATGTTCTGCACCGAGATGGACGGAATCGATTCGCTCAATGACGTTGTTATTATCCTCGCTTCCAACCGCGCGGACCTGATCGATCCTGCCATCATCCGGCCCGGCCGGATCGACCGCAAAATCAAGGTCAACCGGCCAACAAAGGAAGGTGCGCGCGAGATCTACCGCATCTATTTGGCGGAAAACCTGCCCTACGATCCCGCGCTGGTGAGCGAAGCGGGCGGCGTGCGGCCGGCGATCGACAAATTGGTCGATGGGCTGATCGAGCAACAGTTTACGCACCGGGAGGAGAACAAGTTCATCGAGGTGACCCTGCGCAGCGGGCGCAAGGAAGTGCTTTATCGGGGCGATCTCATCAGCGGGGCGCTGATCTCTTCGATCGTGGAACGGGCCAAAGGCTTGGCCATCAAGCGGGCCATTGCCACGCATCAGGAGGAAGGGATCAGCTCCAGTGATCTGACGCTTTCCTTGAATGCCGAGTACGCCGAGAACGATATTTTCCCGCCCACCGATATCACCGAGGATTGGCTGAAGTTGATCGACTACGATGCGGAGAATGTGGTCAAGGTGGCGCCCGTGCGGCCCTCGCGCGAGGATCGGCCGAAGGGAAACCGGACGGTGATCTAGGTGCCGCAATTGCCATTGCTAGCCGCCACTGTTTGCCCATGATCTCGCAGGGAGTGATGAAACGCGTTTTTGGGATTGAAACCGAGTTTGGTATTACGGTCGACGGGGTCGATAACGTCGACGTGGTGAGCGAGTCCATCGAGCTGGTGCGCCGTTACACGGAGCACGGCACGCTCATGAAGTGGGATTATTCCCTCGAGGACCCGCACAATGATGCCCGCGGCTTCCGCGCGGCGGAGCTACTCCAGGACACGGACGAATCGTCGTACTTCGAGATCGATAAAAACCGGCCGCTAAGCTTCGAGGAGATCAAGAGTGACCTCGTGCTTAGCAACGGAGCGCGTTTTTATAACGATCACGCGCACCCGGAATATTCCACGCCGGAATGCACGACCTTGCGGGAAGTCGTCTCGCAGGACAAAGCCGGCGAGCGCATCCTGGCCGAGTGCGCCCGGCGCCGAAACAAGAAGCTCTTGCCCGAGCGCGAAGTGCGTCTCTACAAGAACAACACGGACTTCATCGGCCACAGCTACGGCTGCCATGATAATTTTCTGATGAGCCGCACTGTCCCCTGGGACCGGGTCGTCAACGACATGCTGCCGTTCCTGGTGACGCGCCAGATTTTTGCCGGGGCCGGCAAGATGGGCGTGGAAGCCGAAAGCGTGGCAAGCCAGGTGGGCCTGTACCAGATCTCGCAACGGGCGGATTTCTTCAGCGTCATCGTCAGCATCGATACGATGAACCGGCGGCCGTTGATCAACACGCGCGACGAGCCGCATGCCGATAGCAGCCGCTACCGACGTTTCCACGTGATCATCGGGGATTCGAACATGAGCGAGATCGCCACCGCGCTGAAGATGGGCACGACCTCGCTGGTGCTGGAGTTGATTGAGGCGGGCAAAGCGCCGCAGTTGGAGTTTGCCCAGCCCATCGAGACGACGAAGGCGATTAGCCGGGACCAGACTTACTCCTGGATCATCGAACTCAAAGACGGGCGCAAGATTTCCGCGATCGACGTGCAGCGCATGTACATGGCCGCGGCCCTGGCCCACTGCGATCGTGACGATCCGGAGACGGCCTGGCTGCTCAACGAGTGGGATAGCGTGCTCAACGATCTCGAAAAGGATGTCATGCTTTGCCGGGACCGGGTCGATTGGGTGGCAAAAAAGTACCTCTTGGACACGCTCAAGGAGGAGGAGGGGCTGGCTTGGACCGATCCCTGGCTCCAATCGATCGATTTGGAGTACCACAATATTTCGCTGGACCAAGGGCTGCACTACGCGCTTCTGCGCGACGGGCAGATGCGGCGGTTCGTCAGCGAAGACGATATCCGGAGCGCGATTTTCTCGCCGCCGGAAACGACGCGGGCGTATTTCCGGGGCCGGTCCGTGGCGAAGTTCAACAACGAGGTCTCATCGATCCACTGGGATGAAGTGGTTTTTAACCACGCCAACAGCACACGGCGGGTCTCGCTGAACCAAGCGTTCAACGATAAGAAGCTGGATCGCTTGAATGAGCTGATCCGCGGGGCGAAATCGTTCCCGGATTTTATGCGGGAGTTGAACGGCTTGGAGCGGTAAAGCCGCATCCAAAACACGGTAGGGACGGGCTCTCCGAGCCGTCCCTAACTGTCTGGGAAGGGTAGTGTGGGAACGGGTCGCGCCGAGCAAGCTCAGCGCTGCAGGACAAAATGAGACGGCTTGGAGGGCTCGCCCCTACCTTAGAAACTGGCAGCTCCGCTGCTTCCAGAGAAGCCCCGGCGGCACGCCAAACGCTTCTGTAGCGGCGGTCTATGACCGTCGAGGCCTTTCAGCGTGATGCACCGCCGTCGACGGCCATAGACCGCCGCTACAGTTGGAAACATGCGCCGCGACAAAGCCCGGCTCAATCTCCCAATTGGCGTCGCATTGCTCAGGCGCTGGTGCTCGTTCTGGCCACCGTGGTCTGCTACTTGCCTTCCTTGACCGGCGGCTTCCTCTGGGACGATCGCGCGGTGTTGACCAACGATCCGCTGATGAAATCCGCGGCGGGTCTGTGGAAGATCTGGTTTAGCACCATCCCCTACGATTATTACCCGGTAAACTACACTTCCCTCTGGCTGGAATGGCATCTCTGGGGCGCCGACCCGCTCGGCTACCGGATCGTTAACCTGGCCTGGCACATCGGTTCCGCTTTTCTTTTCTGGCGGCTGCTGACGATCTGGCGGCTGCGCGGCGCCTGGTGGGCGGCCCTGCTCTTTGCCCTGCATCCGCTCAACGTCGCGTCAGTGGCGTGGATTGTGGAACGCAAGAACGTGCTGTCGCTGGCCTTCTACCTGGGCGCGCTGCTGTGCTGGGCCCGCGCGGAAGAAGCAGCGGCTCCGGCGCGCAGGCGAGCCTTCTATCTGGGCGCGCTGGCGGCCTTCGCCTTGGCGCTGGGCAGCAAATCTTCGGTGGTGATGCTGCCCTGCGTGCTCTTGCTGGTGGCGTGGTGGCGGCACGGCCGCGTCCGCTGGCAGGATGTGCGCCGGAGCTGTCCATTTTTCGGTTTGTCGTTGGCGGCCGGCTTGGTGTCGCTGTGGTTTCAACACCGCACGATGATGCCGGCAGAGATGGCCGCGGCCCTTCCGCCCGTCGCTCGCACCGCGCTTCTGGGCAAGGCCATCTGGTTCTATCTCGGCAAAGCCTGGTTTCCGCACCCGCTGGTGATGATTTACCCGCGTTGGCGGCTGCTGCCGACCAGGCCGGTGGATTTGCTGCCGCTCGGTCTGCTGCTGCTGCTCTGCGCGGCATTCGCCTGGCTGGCGATCCGCCGCGGCTGGCGCGGGCCGGCGGCTGCGCTGGCGTACTTTTGCTTGAGCCTGTTGCCGGTCGCGGGCCTGTTCAACATGACGTTCTACGCGTTGTCGTACGTCTCGGATCACCTGGTTTATGTGGCGCTCTTGAGCATGTGCGCGTTGGGCGGAGCGGCTTTGAGCATTCCGTGGCGGCGACCAATCTGGCGGCGGTTTTCGGCGGCGGCACGAGTGGCCATTGTGGCCGCTTGCGCCGTGCTGACCTGGCAGCGGGCCGGTGATTTTGGGTCGGCGGAACGCTTGTGGCGGAACACCGTCGCGCTCAACCCCGCGAGCGCGGCGGCGCAAAACAACTACGGCGTGGCTCTCGACGAAAGCGGCCGGTTACCCGCTGCCGAGGCTTGTTTCCGTACGGCGCTGCGCTTGGGTCCGACGATGCCCGCCGTTCTGACCAGCCTGGCCACGCTGCTGCGTCAGGAACACCGCTGGCCGGAAGCCGCGCAAATTTACCGCCAGCTCCTTGCCGGCCCGGCCGAGCCCGAGGATCACAATAACTACGGTGTGGTCCTGCTTTATCT
>CAXUFU010000164.1:0-6327 GCA_964250275.1 uncultured Chthoniobacterales bacterium
GATCCTCTGGCGAAAGCGCGCGCGGGGCTTGCCGCGGACATCCGGTTCCTGGCTCAAGCCGGGCACATCATTGAGTTTCACAACGGGACCTTCGACCTGCCCCTGCCTCCCAAACTCAAGGAAGAGGGTGACCCGACCGCCGGACAGAAAACCGCCCCGAAAGGCGCGGGGGACTTATCGCCGGTCAGGAAACCGGCGTCGCTGCCAGATCAGGTGGCAGACGAGATGGCACAGAGCGCTCCCGCCGCGGAGTCGGCCGTCGAACTTGGCTCCACTCCTGCCGTGCCGGCGGAGGAAAACACGTCGCCCGCGCACGAGGAGCCGGCAGAAAACGGCGTTGAGGCGCAGGCGATCGGTTTGCCGGGAGTAACGCCGGCGCATGAAGAGCCGGGCGAAAGCGAGCGGCACGAGCCGCCGGCGGAATGAGCTTCTGGGCGTGCAACATTGATCGCCGCGGCCGCATGCTGCGGTTCGCCAGCGGTGCCATCTTGTGTCTGGCAGCCGGGCTCTTCTACTGGCAGGGACAGCACTGGGTCGGTGTGATTTTGATGGCGGCGGCCTTGTTCACGTGGTTTGAAGCCGCACGCGGCTGGTGCGTGCTGCGCGCCTTTGGCTGGAAGACGCGTTACTAAGCGGGGCCGAGGCTGCGGCTGCGCCACGTTCCTACTGCTGGCTGGCGGCAAATCGCGCGTAGATCGGCGTGTCGGACACTGCCACGGCAAATCTTCCTTGGCCGTCCTTTGTGAGGGACAGCGAGTTTCCCAGAGAATCGACGACCTTTTTAGGTTGCTCGGTGAAGGAGATCGTCTGGGCTCCGGCGGCGGCGGTTTCACCCCATAGCACGAGTAAAGTATCCGACGGCCCCTCGAACTTGAAGACGTGCGTGGCTTCTTGCGGCGACGGCAGAATGCCCGCGAACGTGTGGTTGCGCGTCATCTTGGAGAGCGTGCGCACTGCGGCGGTGAGCGGCTTCTGTGCATAACTCGCGCTCACGATGCCGAAGTTGTCTTCGGTGTTGGAAGCATTCGTTCCATCATCGGCCAAGCCAAAGACGATCTGCAGCGGCAGGCCGAGGCCGAGCCCGGTCAGCATTTGCCGGACGTCGAACTTCGCCTGGGTGGTGAGATTAGCGCTCGCCGCGCCGTCGCCGTACCAGGCCGAGGAATAGCCGGCTTCGGTGCTCCAGATCGCGGGCGCATTTTGCGGGAAAGCCCGCTCGACATCGCCCCGCAGTTGGGCCAGATCGTCTCCTAGTTGCTCCGGGATGCCGAGCCGGTAAGGATGGATACCCAGGGCGTTGGAGTCCTCGACCCCGCCGTCGGCGAGCACCTGGTTCAGGAAGCCCAGATCGATCCCAGCCAGCTCTCCGGAAGCGACCAGGGCGTTCGGGTCGCCGTCGTGGATCTGGGCGATGGTGGCCTGGCAGAGCGCGCTGTACTCGGCGGCGCTTGGCGGATTCCAAAAAGTGGCGATATCGGGCTCGTTCCAAATTTCAAAACGCGCGCCCTGCCCGGCAAAGTGCGCCGCGGCGGTCCTGGCATAGTTGCCGAAGCCGGTGATGGCCGCGGGCGTCCGGGGCGGCAGGAAGTAGTTGGCCTCGCCGGTGTAGATGGGATTGCCATAGCAGAGAATGAAGATCGGCTGCAACCCGCGCGCCTTGAGCTCGGCGCCTAATTGGTCATACCAACTGAAATCATAAACACCGGCCTGCGTTTCCACGTCGGTCCAAAACATCTCCGTCCGGATGTAGTGGAAGCCCAAGGACTGGACGAGATCCAGACCGGCGGGAGTGGCGTTCTTGTGGGTGATTTGGACGCCGAGGCTATTAGAGAAGTTTTTGACTTGAGGCGTTTCGACAACGGCCCCGGCCGGATCGATAAGCCGCGGCAGAGCCGGGATCAGTTTGACCTGGTCGAACTCGATGGCGCCGACTTTGCGCAGGCTGGGTTGGGCCAGGATGCTGATGGTGGTGATGAGACCATGGACCTTTCCATCATTGACGCCGCCGCCCCAGTGGTTGGCCGTCGGACCGAGTTTGACGGTCAGCAGATACCAGGCGGCCGGTGCGCTGGCCTGAAAAGGCCGGCTCGGCGAATACTGCAGCGTCTGGCCGGTGCTATCGTTGACCCGCACTTGGATCCGGACACCGCCGGGATTTTTGACCCAGAATTGGATAGCCCCAGCCGTCGTGGGCTTGGCCAGGTTATCGATGGCGCCGACGTAATTGCCGCCCGCGCTGACGTCGAAAGCCAGCCGAGCCCCGGCGCCAGCGTGACCGGCGGTTGCCTTCAGGGAGCCCGTCGCGCCGGGATACTCCGGGCCATTAGTAAAGATCCATGGCGCCGGAGAATCGGTGCTACCAAAGTCATCGATCAGCACAGCCCGAGCTACGCTGGCGGCAAGCAGGAGGATAAAGGCTGTCTGCAGACAGGTATGTTTCATTGCGCCCGGGAAGTAGCAACCTGGATGCCACATTCGCCGCAAGTAACGCGCTGGGGAGAACTTAACGGCACAGAGGCGAACTTGCTATCTCCCCGCCTACACGCGACGTTCCAGTGTAATTTCACTCCTGACTCGGCCTTTGGCCCGCTCACCCTTTCTCATGAAAAAACTCTCCTTTGTTTTGGCCGGCTATGTCTGGCTCGCGGCTGCTTCCTCCGTTTATTGCGCGGACGCGAAAGTGGAGCTGCAAGACTTGGTCGCAAAAGTCGAAACCCAGCTCCAGAACGGCAAGGCAACCGAACAAGACCTGATGCCGGAACTGCAGCAGTTCGACGCGCTCTTGGCCGAGCATCAGGGAGAGAAAAGCGACGATGTTGCCGACGTTTTGTTCATGAAGGGGATGTTGTACACCCAGGTGCTCCACGATAACGCCAAAGCCAAGGACGCTCTTGAACAGGTCAAAGCTCAGTTTCCCGGCACCGCGGATGCCAGGAAGGTAGATTCGATCCTGGCGGCATTAGCCCAGGAGGAAGCCGCCACGAAAATTCAGGATAGCCTCGCGGTGGGTACGCCGTTCCCAGACTTTGCCGAGAAGGATCTGGATGGCAAGCCGCTCGCGGTGGCGAATGACAAAGGCAAGGTAGTGCTGATCGACTTCTGGGCGACTTGGTGCGGCCCCTGCGTGCAGGAGCTGCCGAACGTCTTAAAGGTCTACCAGGAGGATCATAGTAAAGGATTCGAGATCATCGGCGTCAGCCTGGATAGCGATAAGGAGAAGCTCACGAGCTTCATCAAGGAGAAGAATGTGCCATGGCCGCAGTACTTCGATGGCCAGGACGGGGAGAACAAGCTGGCCGTCAAGTACGGCATTGTTACCATTCCATCAACGTATCTGTTAGGCCGCGATGGCAAAATCCTCAACAAGAACTTGCGCGGGGAAGCTTTGGCCGAGGCCGTGAAGGCGGCGCTGGCTGCAAACTAACCCAAACTAAGGTAGGGATGGCGGCGTTCGTAGGTGCCGTCGGAACGCAAAAGGCGTGCTTTGACGTTGTCGCTCAAATACGCGGGCAGAATCTCGTCTGTGATCCGCGTTTTCAGGCCTTCATCCTCCACCGGGAACACCACCTCCACCCGCCGGTCGAAGTTGCGCGGCATCCAATCGGCGCTGCCCAGATAAACCAGCGGCTTGCCACCATTCCCAAAGTAGTAAATCCGGCTGTGCTCGAGAAAACGGCCGATAATGCTAATGACACGGATGTTTTCGCTGATGCCCGGCAGCCCTGGCCGCAGGCAGCACATGCCACGGATGATCAGATCGATCTGGACGCCGGCGACCGAGGCTTCATAGAGCGCCACGATCACCTTCTCGTCCACCAGCGAGTTGAGCTTGACGATGATCCGCCCGGCGCCGCCATGCTGCGCCAGCTCCCGTTCGCGATCAATCAACTTCAGCACGCGCTCTCGCAACTCGAAAGGCGCGACCATCAGGCGTTTGCCGCCGCCGAACTCGCTCGGCCCAGTTAGGTTGTTGAACACGACCGCCATCTCCGCGGTCAGCTCCGGCGAACTCGTCAGCAGACTCAAATCTGTATAGAACCGCGCCGTGGTCGTGTTGTAATTGCCCGTGCCCAAATGGGCGTAGAGCCGGATCCGATCCTCGTCCCGGCGCACGATCATCATCATCTTGCAATGGGTTTTCAGCCCGACCAACCCATAGACGACATGGATGCCCGCCTCCTCCATCTGGCGCGCCCAACGGATGTTGTTCGCCTCGTCGAAACGGGCTTTGAGCTCCACCAGCACCGTGACCTGTTTGCCTTTATCGGCCGCATGCAGCAGCGCGCGGATAATGGGGGAGGCGACACTGGTCCGGTAGAGGGTCATCTTGATGGCGAGCACCTGCGGATCGAGGGCCCCGCGTTCGAGCAGATCGACGACCGTCTGGAAGCTTTCGTACGGGTGGTGCAGCAAGACGTCCTGGCGGCGCATCACCTCAAACAAATCCACCCCGGCCGGGACGGCCTTGCCCGTGGCCGGCTGGAAGGGCCGGTCGCGCAACTTGGGGAAGGCATCGCTGGCAAAGAGGGGCTGGAGATGGATGAAGTTAATCGGGCCTGGGAGCAGATACAGGTCGGCCTCGGCGAGCTTGAAAGTCTCGAGCAAGTACTTCTGGATTTCCGGCGGTGTATCCGCCTGCACTTCCAGGCGCACGGCGTTGCCGCGGCTCAAGCGGCGCAGTTCCTCCTCGATCGTGTGCAACAGGTTTTCCGCCTCTTCATCGTCGATGTAGAGGTCGCTGTTGCGCGTCATGCGGAAGGCGTGCGCCTCGCGTACGATCAGGCCGGTAAAGAGCCGGTCGAGAAAGTGCTTGATGAGATCCTGCAGGAAGAAAAAATGCATGCCCGGCCCGAGCGCCTGCGCCGGACCTTCGGGGATGAGGATCAGCCGCGGCATGACGCGCGGGATTTGCACGATGGCCGTCAGGTTTTCGGTGCGCTCGGGATGACTGAGCCGGACAATTAAGTTGTGGCTCTTGTTGAGCAGTTGCGGAAACGGATGGCTGGGATCGACCGCCAGCGGAGTTAGCACGGGAAACAATTCTTCGCTGAAGAAAGTCTCGATCCAGCGCATGGCTTCCAGTGGAAGGTTATCGACGGACTGGATAAAGATATTCTCGCGCTGGAGCGCGGGCAGCAGGTCGTTGTTCCAGCACTGGTATTGCATGTCGACCAGCTCGCGGGCGCGTTTGGAGGCAGCCGCGAAGACTTCGGCCGCCGTCATGTTATCGGCGCCGACGAAACCGGTTTTGCTCTCAATCTGTTGTTTGAGCCCGGCGATGCGGACCTCAAAGAACTCGTCGAGGTTCGTGCCGAAGATGGAAAGAAAGCGCACGCGTTCCAGGAGCGGCTGGGTGGCGTCCATGGCTTCTTCGAGCACCCGGTGATTGAACTCCAGCCAGCTCAGTTCACGGTTAATGAAATGCTCAGGGCGGTCGAGTTCCGAGATCTCGGCCGATTCTGTTTCCGGGTCGTGCGTGGAGTCAGACATGGCGGCCTACGTTAGGCGAGTTCCGGTGCATGCGCCAACCGCCAACGCTCCAAATCCCAGGGTAGGGATGGCTCTCCTGAGCCGGTCCCTGACTGTCTGGGGATGCCAGCCTGTGCACCGCGTGCGCCCTTTCCAGGCACGTTTGCCGGACAGTCAGGGACCGGGTCGGAGACCCATCCTGAGACCCATCCCTACCTTCTTTGGGAACCGCTTCGCGGTGACCGTCGCGCAGCGACTCCGAAATCTCAGGGTAGGGATGGCTCTCCTGAGCCGGTCCTTGACTGTCTGGCAAGCGTACCTGGAAACGGGTCGCGCTATGCACAGGAACACATTCCCCGGACAGTCAGGGACCGGGTCGGAGACCTATCCCTACCTTTTTCGTGGGCCGCGACCCGGGGCGTGCGACGCAATGGCCCTACCCGCCGACGGCTGCCCCAGCGTCGTACTTCTGCTGCAAGTCAGGCGGAAGATCGTGGCTCGGCTCAAACCAACTGCTCAAGATTTGCCGGGCCTGTTTGTGCACCTTGTCGAAGTCAGCCTCGGGTGCGATGACCGTCAATTGGACGACGCGGCCGGGCCGCATGTTCAGATACATTAGGCTGCGGCGCAGTGTCTGCCCGAAGTAGTCGTAGCGCAGTGTCACCTCCATGGTCTGCCAACCAAAAATAGAAAGGGGGTTAAGGTCGAGTGATACCACCTTGGCGTTCTTGGCGTCACTGGGCAATTGGCCCGTGAGTTGCGCGAGCAAATCTTCGCCGCCAGCCTGATCGATGGTGAGCAACTTGGAACCTTGATAATTCCCCAGGCGGACGCTGGCCCCAGCCGTTTCTGGAATGC
>CAXUFU010000165.1:0-399 GCA_964250275.1 uncultured Chthoniobacterales bacterium
CATTCCACCCCGGCCAGACAGCAAGGGACCGGCTCAGGAGAGCCATCCCTACCTTTGGGTAAACGAGCCGCTTCGCGGCCAACCCGGAGCGTAGCGACGTCCAAAAAACGGTAGGGATGGGTCTCAGGATGGGTCTTCGACCCGGTCCCAAACTGTCTGCCAGCTGTGCCCGGAACATAACGCACCCCTACCCACCAAGTTCCACCCCGGCCAGACCGCAAGGGACCGGCTCAGGAGAGCCATCCCTACCCTTGGAGTTACGAGCCGCTTCGCGGCAGGCATAGCGACCTCCAAAAAAAAGTTAGGGATGGGTCTCCGACCCGGTCCCAAACAGTCTGCCCACAGCGCCCGGAACGTAACGCCCCTACCCACCACGTTCCATCCCGGCCACACAGCAAG
>CAXUFU010000165.1:439-6320 GCA_964250275.1 uncultured Chthoniobacterales bacterium
GCTCAGGAGAGCCATCCCTACCCTGGCGTACACGAGCCGCGTCGCGGCGAGCCGGGTCCCCCCGGGATCAAGGAACCTTCGGCAACGGGCCGTACACGATGGCCGTTTTCGAATAATCCTCCGCCGAAAGCACAACAATCAAGTATTGGCCACTTAACCCCGCAGCGAGCAGGGGCGACAACTTATACTGCAACGGAATGCTGACCTTGACACCCGGCTTCACTTTGCCGTTGCCATCGCGATAGGTCGCCAGCTCCAGCTTGGCGAGCGGCTGCTCGCCGGCTTTCAAAGTCGCAGTCGACGAAAGATAAACCGTCGCTGCCACCGCCCGGGCAGTCGCGGAGCCTGAGTTCTTGAGCGTCACGACAGCCGCCACTTTGATCAGGGTCCCGCCCTTGATCGGTTTGATGGAAAGATCGCTCAGGCTGCCGGAAAGATCGGGACCCACTCGCACGATGGGTTCCGGCCCGACCGGACCGATCACCGCCCGGTCCATCGGCTCGACCGGCTCGACCGCGTGCGCCACGGTACCCAGGGCCAACCACAGGCAACAGGCGCCCAGACCCGCCGCCCGCAAACAGTTAAAAAGAGGAGACTTCAGCATCGGCGGATCATGCGCGCAGGCGCCGCGTTTTGTCCAGCCGGAAAATGCCAGGTTTCACTTTCCAGCGCTTAGGAAGGCCCGCAGGTCATCCACCGTCGGGCTCTTGGCCTGACGCACGTAAAAGCCGCTGGTCGCCACGCCGAGTTGCAGGCTTTCCTCCAAGCCGCCGCCGAGCAGCCGCCCCAGGCAAAAACCGGAGTTGAAATGATCCCCGGCACCCGTCGTGATGACCGGGTTCGGCGTGTAAGGCCCGGCCACTGAAACAGCGCCCGTGGCGTCCGCGGCCGCGGCAAAGTGGGTTGGATGAATGACCACGGTCTCCAGCCGCAGCCGGTCCTCGATGCGTGTGGCATGGGCGGCGACCGCGGCGGGAGTTTCGCCCGGGTCGCCGAGCCCGAGCACCGCGCCGATCTGCCGGCTTTCCTGGAAATTCAAGCCCAGGACAACCCGGAAATGCGCCTGAAACTCCATCAACATTTCCAGCAGCTCCGCGATGTCTTCGCGAGTGCGTTTCGCCGGGTCGCAGAGATCAAAAAACATCCACCTTTTCGCGCCATCGGCGGCCGGCGGCAGTTGCGGCACGACCTCGCGCAACACCGACTGCAGGATGGCGGTCATGTGCAGGATCATCGTCCAATTGACCAACGCGATGAACGTGCTGCCGGCGAAAAGCTCGGTGAGCTCCGGCAGCGGCACATGGCGCGTGATGCTCTCCCAGTGCACGTCCTTGAGGCTCTCGTGCTTGCCGCACATCAGTTTGCCGTCTTCGAACTCGATCGCATCGGTGAACCCCGGATCCGCGATCGACACCACCCGCGCGCAGCCGGCCGCGAACTCGGTGAACACGGGGTGGAGGTTGGTGGTTCCAAGATTGCCGAGGTAGGTCACCGGCGCGCCGAATCGCCCCAGCGCATTGGCCATGATGGGGCCGTTGCCGCCCAGTTTCACCATGCGGGTGACAAACTCGAAATTGGCGCTAAACCCCGCCGCTTGATCCACCCGGCCGGCGAACTCCCGGATCTCCGCCAGGCGCGTGTACTCGGTGGCGGATTGGCGCTGGTCGACCACGTGCAAGATGGTGTCGACGAAACCATCGAGCCCGACCAGGATGGGCAGCGTGGCGAGCTTGGCGATAGCTTCCGGAGTGAGCAGGGCGAGCGTTTTTTCAGCGGTGGTCATCGGGGAAAAGCAAAGGATAAATATTTGCGTCGGGATGGCAATGTCATCCGGGTGATCTTCAACGGGCGCGCTCCGTTACGATGCTGATTGTCCGCGCCGGGTCCGGCGCCCAAACGGCAGACCACCAGGTGGCACAATGGAGCATGCCCGCCAAGACGTAGGACTACGATCTCGCAACGCGTTGTCCAAGAAAACAAAACGGCGGCGGACGCTTAAAACGCCAGCCGCCGTCTGATTAAACGTCTTTTAAGTCGTCAGGTTTACGACTTTTTCTCGCTCGTCATCTTGGACTGGATTTCTTTGATCGACTTCAGATGGTCAGCCACGATCGGCTCGACCTTTTCGACGTAGGCCTTCAGTTCGGGATCAGTCGCTTCACTCTTTTCGGCTTTGTATTCGGCCAGATCCTTTTCGTGGTCTTCGACCATGTCCTTGACGTACATCTTGTCGAACTCGGCACCGTGCAGTTTGCTGAGCTTTTCGTACATCAACTTCTGCTTTTCCATCTCCTTGGGTGGGAAGGCGATATCATGTGCCTTCGCGACGGTGCTCAGGTCGGTGTTAGCGTCCCCGTGGTCTTTTTGCATCCGGGTGCCGAAATCCTTGACGTCCTGGCTTTCGCCGTTGGTCGCGGCCAATTCGCCCACTTTTGCTTCCGCTTCGTTACCGGCACCGGCCTTCTTGATGAACTCCACCTCCTTGGCGGTGAGCTTTTTCTCCGTGCCAGCCGGTTTTTCCGGCGCGGCAGCGGAAGTATCGGTCGTGGTGGCAGCGGTAGGACCCTCGCCGGTCGGCTGGGCGTCCTGAGCTGAAGCTTGGCCGCAGGGCAGGCAAGCCAGGGCGCAGCCCACGGTAACCGTGAGGAGCGAGCGGCTCATGAAGAATTTCGTAGCGTTGGTTTTCATTCTGATTTGGGATTTAGGTCTTGAGGCGGCATTTCGCCGCCTGTGCCAACAGAATCGGTGAGGAGCCGGCTCGCGGATGCGCCGCGACGCTACGGAGGCTTGCGGATCTGCCGCGCAGCGGCTCGTGATCCAGGGTAGGGATGGCTCTCCTGAGCCGGTCCCTTGCTGTCGGGCGCGGTGGAGCTTGGTGCGTGGAGGCGGCGTATGGTCCGGGCGCGGCTTGCCGGACAGCAAGGGACCGGGTCGGAGACCCATCCCTACCGTTTATTGGAGGCGCCGGCTCTACGAACGCCCCATGTATGCGCCGGTGCGCGTGTCGATCTTGATCGTCTCCCCCTCCTTGATGAACAAGGGCACGTGGACAATTTTTCCCGTCTCCAGGGTAGCGGGCTTCTGCACGTTGTTCGCGCTGTCTCCACGCACGCCTTCGGCGGATTCGATCACCTTCAGATTGACCGAGCTGGGCATCTCCACCTCAACGGGCCGGCCTTCAGCGTACAACACGGTCACGGCGAGATTCTCGGTGAGATAGTCCTTGGCGTCCCCAAGCAAATCCGGGGGCAACGTCACGTCGTCGTAGGTCTTCGGATCCATGAAGTGAAAGCCGTCCTGATCCTTGTAGGAAAACTCCACCGTCTCGCGCGAAACGTCGACCAGCTCCACCTTCTCGGTCGAAGAAAAGCGCACGTCGCTGCTCTTGCCGGTCTTGATCGAGCGGATAATGGCTTGGACAAAGGCGCGCAGATTGCCCGGGGTGCGGTGCATGACTTCCAACACGACAGCGACATCGCCGTTGTAGCGGATCGCCTGTCCTTTACGAAGATCGTTGGCTTGCGGCATAGGAAAAGAGGATGAGGAAGGGGGTTGGTGGGGGCAGGCAACTTACAGCAATTTGAGCCGGGTCAAGTCCTGGGTATCGATCAACCCGATCGGACGCAGCTCGCCGTCGACCACGACGAGATCATCAATACGGGAGTGTTCCAGCAACTGCAACACCTCCACCGCCAGGCGGTCGCCGCCGATCACCACCGGCTGGCGCGTCATGAAATCGCCGACCGGCCGATCGCCCAGCCCAGCCGGATGCTGTTGAAAATGCCGGGCGAAATCCCCGTGGGTAAAAATGCCCGCCAGCCGGCCGTCGCTCCCGAGGATCACCGCCGCGCCCGCCCGGCGGCGCGCGATTTCCTCCAGCACTGCTCCGATGGATGTCTCCGGCGCGGCAAAGGCCATCTCGGCCGCGGGCCGCATCACCTGATGGACCTTGAGCAGCAAACTGCGCCCCAGCCGGCCCCCGGGATGGAAGCGCGCAAAAGCTTCCCGATCGAAACCGCGCGCCTCCAGTAAAACCATCGCCAAGGCGTCGCCCAGCGCCAGCATGACGGTGGTGCTCGAAGTCGGCGCAAGGTTCAGCGGGCAAGCCTCCTGCGTGACGCTGACATCCAGGCAGACATGGCTGCTGCGCGCGAGCGTGCTATCGCGGCGGCCGGAAAAGGCAATCAGCGCAATGTCAAAGCGCAGCAGGGCAGGCAGGATGTTGAGCAATTCATCGGTTTCGCCGCTGGCGCTCAAGGCCAGCACAGCGTCCCCGTCCACCACCAGCCCCAGGTCGCCGTGCAGCGCGTTGAGCGAATCAAGCACCACCGCCGGCGACCCCGTGCTGGTGAGTGTGGCGGCGATTTTCTGGCCGATGTGGCCGCTCTTGCCCACGCCCACCACGACGATCTTGCCGCGTCGCTCGAGGCATTTGAGCACAAGGTCGATCGCCCGGCCAAAGGCCGCGCCGTCGAGCCGGTCATGCAGGCGGCCGAGTTCCGCGGCTTCCAGCGCGATTACCCGCCGGGCTTTATCGAGATAATCCATACCAACTGACCGGTGCGGCTCCGTTCACGCTTGCTGCTCCTCCTCGCGGAGATGCTCCAGGAGCCTCGCAAAGGCCGCCAAGGCCTCTGCTGCTTCCGGCCCGTCTGCCTCGACGATGAACTGCGCGCCGTGCTCGAGACTGGCGCTGAGCACTTCCAGGATGCTCGTCGAAAGAAAAGCTTCGCCGTCGCGCCGGAGGATGATTTTGGTGGAGCGGAACTTTTGCGCGCAACGGACCAGCTCGACCGCCGGCCGGGCGTGGATGCCCAGGCGGTTGAGCACCGTCAATTCGATCGTCTGCGGCATTGCTGGAAACGCTTACCTTAGGAGAAGAAAGCGCGTCCGGCAAACCACGAGACTGTCAGAGGAACGGCGGCCGGAAAGGGGCCAAAGGAGATCCTTGCACTCGCCCTCGTTTTTTACCCGCTCAAAAACCTTCGCGTCCCGATTCAGTGGTGAATCCGTGCGAAAGGTGCACCGGTTTCTCCCGAGTATGTGGCTGCGCCGAATCGTTCAATTGGTTGCCTTGGTCATGGTGGGCGATGGCGTCGTGGGATTCTTCAAACCGCGGTGGCATTCCCTGCTCTGGAACGTCGGACCGGAAGCTTACCGTGACGTGATGCGCAAATTTTCCGAGGAACCGGCAGCCGCGCGTTGGATCTATGCGTCCGAAGCTGTCATCGGAGCCTGGATCGCCAGCCAGCAAACGCCCGACGTCTGACTCGTGAAAGTTCTGGCCGAAATTTTGGTGTTGATTATGCTGATAGGTAACAGGGAACAAACGCTATGAAAAATACACTATCCTTGATCGCGGCAGTTGCCGTTAGTCTCGCCAGTGGTTCGGTCCTGCACGCGCAGGACGGATCCTTTACCGCCCCGAAATCCAAGGCACGGACGCGCAATGCGCCGACCCACCTGGCACCGCGCGTAGATGGTGCGGTGGTTCGGGCGGTTCGCTCCGGACACCCCTTGCAGATGATCAATCCGGGCGCCCCAGCCGTCTACGGTAACGGCCAGGACATGGTTCGTCGTGAATTGGACGATCCGGATCAGCGCCCGCAGGGCATCAAGCTCTTTGCCGTCGAATTTTAACGGACAGCGGCGCAACGGCCGCCGGGTGGTAGTTTTTTACTGCGCCACCTTTCTGAAGCCGGAGATGCGGCACATCTACCGCCAGTTAACCGCTGTAGATCAATATTCGGTGCGCGTCGTTACCCAGAAGCGGGAGAACACCGACCTCTTCCCGTGGCGGGATGTTTCCGTTGTCCGCCGCGGGCCGTGGCGATGGTTGCAACGGATTGTCGTCCAGCAGGTGCTTCGACACCCGCTGAAA
>CAXUFU010000166.1:0-2693 GCA_964250275.1 uncultured Chthoniobacterales bacterium
GTCTATGACCGTCGAAGCGCTGCGCCGGCAACGGGCCTTCGACGGTCATAGACCGCCGCTACAGGGGCCTTCGACGGTCATAGACCGCCGCTACAAGGGGAAGCTTCCGACGGTCATAGACCGCCGCTACAGAAGGAAAAAGAAATCCGAAGTCTACGCTGAATCAATGAAAGCCACATCCATGCAGCCCGGCGCGCACATCGTCCCGCAAGGAGTACGCTACTGCGTCTGGGCACCAGGCAAGCACGTGGCGGAAGTGGTGCGGCCCGATGGCCGGCTGGTGGTCACGCTTGAGCCCGCCGGCGACGGCTACTTCGCAGGGGTCGACCCGGCCGGCAAAGCGGGCGATCTCTATCGATATCGCCTGGGCGGCGAGGCTGCCTTCCCCGATCCCGCCTCGCGTTTCCAACCGGAAGGCGTGCACGGGCCGTCGCAGGTGGTGGACCCATCCGCTTTTCCCTGGCGGCATGATGCCGGCTGGCGAAAATTTTCGCTGGATGATCTGGTCATCTACGAGCTGCATGTCGGGACCTTTACGCCGGCGGGAACGTTTCGGGCCGCGATCGAAAAGCTCGGCGACCTGGTGGAACTGGGCGTCACGGCCATCGAGCTGATGCCGCTGGCGGATTTCCCCGGACGCTGGAACTGGGGGTACGACGGGGTGGCTCTCTACGCGCCTTCCCGCGCGTACGGCACGCCGGACGATCTGCGCGCCCTGGTGGATGCGGCACACGGAGCGGGCTTGAGCGTCATCCTCGATGCCGTCTACAATCACCTCGGACCGGACGGCAATTACCTGGGCGCGTACACGGGCGAGTACTTCAATCCCGCGCACAAAACCCCCTGGGGCGATGCGCTCAATTTCGATGGGCCGCACTGTGGGCCGGTGCGGGAGTTTTTCCGCGGCAACGCCAGCTACTGGATGGACGAGTTCCATTTCGACGGCTTCCGCCTCGACGCCGTGCACGCCATCATGGACGATTCGCCGCGGCACATCCTGAGCGAAATCGCCGAGGCCATCCACGCGCGGGGCGGTTTCGTTTTCGCCGAAGACGAGCGCAACGAGGCGCGCCTGGCCACGCCGGAGGCCGACGGCGGCATCGGCCTGGACGGCGTCTGGGCAGACGATTTCCATCACTCGGTGCGCGTGGCGCTGACCGGCGAACGCGAGGCTTACCTACGGGATTTCACCGGCTCGGTCGATGAGTTGCGCGATATTATCGCCAATGGCTGGCTGTACCGCGGCCAGCTTTCGCCCAACCAGGAAAAACCGCGCGGCACTGCCTGCGTGCAACTCCCGCCGCGGTCGTTTTGCTATTGCATCTCGAACCACGATCAGGTCGGCAACCGTGCGTTTGGCGAGCGCCTGAGCGTTTCCTGTGCGCCGTCCGCGTACCGGGCCGCCAGCGCGTTGCTCTGCCTCGTCCCGTACACGCCCCTCTTGTTTCAAGGCCAGGAATGGGCCGCCTCGACGCCGTTCTTGTACTTCACCGATCACAACCCGGAACTGGGGCGTCTGGTGACCGAAGGCCGGCGCCGGGAGTTCAAGGGCTTTGCTGCCTTCGGCGATGAAGCCAGCATCAACCGCATTCCCGATCCGCAAGCGGAAGCGACGTTCCTGGCCTCCAAACTCCGCTGGGAAGAGGCGGGCGCGGGCGAGCATCGCGCGGTGCGGGCATTGTATCGGGAAGCGCTCCGGTTGCGCCGTGAGGAACTGGCTTTGCGCGCCCGGGGCCGGCAAAACTGGCGTGTGCTCGATTTCGGCGAGGGGAAGCTGGCGCTGCGATTTCACTGCCAGGATGGCGTCGCGAAATGCCTGATCTTGTGCAATCTGCTCGGCCGCCCGTGCACGGCAGAGGAGGATTCGGTGCGCGAACTTCTCTTGCACCCGCATCTGGCCACGCCGCACGGGGAGAATTGGGAGCTGATCTTCGACAGCAACGCCCCGGAATATCGTAGCGTGGGCGAAGTGGAAGACGAGGGGGTCGAACCCGCCGCGTTGCTCGTTTTCAAGCCTGCACCGCAACAGCAGCGCTCGCCCGCCGCCTGAGCCGCTGCATCGTCCCATGCACAATCCAAACCAATGGACGGGGGCCCACCCGCGGGGCCCCGGCGTGTTTTTAACCGCCCCCCGGCGGGGGGGGCCAAAAAAGGGCGCCCCCGGGCGCGGGGCCCAACCAAAACGGGGCCCCGCCGGGGGGCCCCCCGTCCAATCGTTTGGAGGAGCTCACCTGAGCTCTTCATCGGCAGGGGCGGCTCTCCGGGCCATCCGTAAGACGCTTTTCACGCTCAACGCCTCCGGCAATAAATGGGACGAGTCGTTAATCCGCCCCTGCCTTGACTACCAATTTTTATGGCCTCACTTCCTGCCGTGCAGCCGCGCATCCCGGACGCCACTTACCGCGTCCAGATGTACAAGGATTTCACCTTCAACCAGGCGCGGGAAATCGTGCCCTATCTCCGCGCGCTGGGCATCAGCGATCTCTACACCTCGCCCTTTTTCCAGGCCTCGGCGGGGAGCACGCACGGGTATGATGTGGTCGACCACAACCATCTGAATCCGGAGGTCGGGACGGAGGCCGAGTTCGAGGCGCTCGTCGACGCCCTGCACCAACACGGCATGGGGTTGGTGGCGGATTTCGTGCCCAACCACATGGGCATCGCCGAGGCGGCCAACGGTTGGTGGATGGACG
>CAXUFU010000166.1:2738-6286 GCA_964250275.1 uncultured Chthoniobacterales bacterium
CCGCCTGCTTTGACATCGACTGGCATCCGCTCAAGCAGGAACTCGAAAACAAAGTCCTGCTGCCCATCCTGGGCGATCAATACGGCAAGGTGCTGGAAAACGGCGAGCTGAAGCTCACTTTCGATGCCGGCACTTTCTCGCTGCACTACTACGAGGTCCGGCTGCCGATCAATCCACGCACCTACAACCTCATTCTGCAGGAAGCCCTGGCCGATCTGACGCCGCCTGAGGTGCCCGTGGCCGCGGCCACGGCCCGCCAGGTGACGCTCGACCCGAGCGCGGCCGTGAGCGGGAGCAACTACCATCTGGCGGAGCTGCAAAGCATCATGACGCAGCTCGAAAAGATGCCGCGCAGCACCAGCACCGATCGCGTGCAGATCGCCGAACGCGCGCGCGAAAAAGAAGTGGCCAAGACGCGCCTGGCCCAGCTTTGCGCCGAACATCCGGAGGTCGCCGCCGCCATCCAGCGCGTGACCAATCTCTTCGACGGGAAGGCCGGCGACCCCGCGAGCTTCGATCGGCTCGACCGACTCATCGACGCGCAAGCGTACCGCTTGAGCTACTGGCGCGTCGCGGCGGAAGAAATCAATTACCGGCGCTTTTTTGACATCAACACGCTGGCCGCCATCCGCGTGGAATTGCCGGAGGTCTTCGAGGCCACGCACCAGTTGCTTTTCCGCTTGCTGGAGCGCGGCGCGGTCACCGGCGTGCGCATCGATCACCCGGACGGCTTGTACGATCCGCGCGGCTACTTCCAGCAGTTGCAGCAGAACGCCGCGCGCTTGACGAAAACCGATCTGCCGGAGGACGGCCGCGCCGTTTACCTGCTGGCCGAAAAAATCTTGAGCGGCAACGAGGAGCTGCGGGAAGACTGGCCCATCCATGGGACGACCGGGTACGACTTCACGACGCGCATGACGCAGTTGCTGGTCGACTCCAGCCACGAGAAAGCGTTTTCCGAGACGTACCAAAAGTTCCTCGGGCGCTACGTCCATTTCCCCACCCTCGTCTACGAAAAGAAACGGCTGGTCATGCGGCTCTCGCTGGCCAACGACATCAACGTGCTCGGCTTCATTCTCGACCGCTTGAGCGAGCGCAACCGGCTGGTACGCGATTTCACCCTGAACGCGCTGACGGCGGTGGTGCGCGAGGTGGTGGCGTGTTTTCCGGTCTACCGGACGTACCTGATGCACGGGCAGCCGCCCAGCCCGGAGGACCGCGTGGTGATCAACCGGGCCGTGGCGCTGGCCAAGCGGCAGAATCCGGGCATGGAAGCGTCCATCTTCGATTTCCTGCGGGACATCCTGCTCTTCAAGTTCCCGCCGAACACCGACCCGGCCGGCATTGCCGAGCACGAGCACTTCGTGCTGAAGTTCCAGCAGTGCACGGGCCCCATCATGGCCAAAGGGCTGGAGGACACGGCGTTCTACATTTACAACCGGCTGGTGGCCTTGAACGAGGTCGGTGGCGAGCCGCAACGCTTCGGGATTACGCCGGCGGAATTTCACCGCTACAACAGCCATACCGCCAAGGAGGGGCCGCACACCATGCTCGCCTCTTCCACGCACGACACCAAGCGTGCCGAAGATACGCGGGCGCGCATCGCGGCGCTATCCGAGCTGCCCACGCCGTGGCGCGAGGCGCTGCGCTCCTGGAGCACGCTCAACCGCAAGCACCGCACGGAGGTCGAGGGCGAGCCCGCGCCGAGCCCGAACGAGGAGTATCTCCTCTACCAGATATTGCTCGGCACCTGGCCACCCGGCTTTGGGTCGCTGCCCGAAGAGGAGCATGCCACCTATGGCAGCCGCATCCAGGAGTACATGACCAAGGCGATCAAGGAAGCCAAGGTCAATAGCAGTTGGATCCAGCCGAACGAACCCTGGGATGACGCCGTCCGCAACTTCATCGCCAAGATCCTCGGGCGCGGCAAGGCCGGGATTGCTTTCACCAGCGCCATCGAGCCGCTGGCGGCGCGCATTGCCCAGCTCGGGGTCGTCAACTCGCTCTCGCAGACGGTGCTCAAGCTGACCGTTCCCGGCGTCCCGGACATTTATCAGGGGAACGACCTCTGGGATTACAGCCTGGTCGATCCCGATAACCGGCGGCCCGTCGATTACGCCGTCCGGCGCGCGGCGTTGGCCGCGATCGCGCAGGCGGACCCGGGCGAGTTGTTCGAGCATTGGGAGGATGGGCGTATCAAGATGTTCGTCACGCGCGCCATTCTGCATTACCGCCGGGAACACGCCGCCCTGTTCGCGCACGGCAGCTACCGGCCTTTGCAGTTGACCGGGCGCTTCTTGGAAAGCGGCGTGGCTTTCCTCCGGGAACACGAGGGTGCGGCGGCGTTGGTGATCGCGCCACGTCTCTCGGCGCGCGTGGGGTACCCGCCGGTGGGTGAGCGTTGGGCGGACACCGCTGTGGCGCTGGCGGACGGCGACGCCGGCGCGCCGTGGCGGGATTTGTTTACCGGCCGCGAGATCAAGGCGGATCTGGCAAATGGCTTGCCTCTTGCGGAGGTGTTGTCCGTGTTGCCGGTGGCAGTGTTGGTGCGGTAAGCTTGCCGAGGTTTACAGTCTGGGATAACCTGCGACGTGCTGACACACCTGCGTCTACTGATCGCTGCTCGCCCGTTTGTGCCTTTCACGATTCACACTGCCAGCGGCGGTGAGTTACGTGTCCCAACGGTTGATCATATCGCCGTCTCACCATCGGGCGGGCGCATCGTCGTATTTGCGGATGACGGTGGCGCGAATCTGGTTTCTGCTTTGCTCATCGGCCACATCACGGTCGATTCGGAATCCGGTCAGTCTCAGTTGGCCTAGCCCCCACCGAATGGCAGCGTTGTCGCCCGGTTTACAGGCGTGCGCCCGTTCGCGCTCCTGACGAAGTACCAGACTCGTCGAGTACTACGCTAAGGTGAGCTTATGAATTTCAGTGGCGATGATTTTCGCATCATGGTTTTGGAAGTCCGCAGTGGCACCTTCCGAGATCGGCGATCGAATGAGTCGCCGGAAATGGGGCCGCGCATCTTTGACTGCTATTTTATCATCGATGAGCTTCATCCTGTCCCGAGACCCACTTAAGACGCGGGGCGCTTCGAACGCTGGCACGATGTCTTGATGATCCAGGCAGGCAAAAAGAACGTGTTGGGCATCCTGGTCGACGCCGTGGATTATGAGGGCGCCGAAGAAGCCATCATCCAGGCGGCGCACGAGAAGCGGCCGTTTGCCGTCTCGGCGTTGGCCGTGCACGGGATCATGACCGGGGTGCTCGACCGCAAACATAAATACCGGCTCAACCGCTTCGACCTGATCACGCCCGATGGGCAACCGGTCCGTTGGGCCATGGCGCTGACGGGCCAGGCCCAACTGCCGGACCGTGTCTACGGCCCGTTCTTGACGTTGCGCGTCTGTGCCCGCGCGGAACGGGAAGGTTTGAGCGTCTATTTATATGGCGCGACCGAGGCGACCCTCGAACGGCTGCAAGCCGCGCTGGCGGAGCGTTACCCGCTATTGCGCGTCGCCGGGCGGCAACCCTCGCGCTTTCGC